>NZ_JAQMUE010000029.1 GCF_028330985.1 Roseofilum reptotaenium CS-1145
CAAGAATGGTCATATCCAATCATTTGGAAACTGAAAAACGGATAACGAGTGCGATCGCTCTAGGAAGTAACCTTGGTGACTCTCGCGCTACCCTAGAAAATGCCCTAAAAACGATTGACCAAACTCCTGGAATTACCATCACAACCCATTCGAGTTGGTACAAGAGTGCACCCATTGGCCCCTCACAACCCGATTATCTGAATGGCTGTGCCCTGTTAGAAGTGCAGCTAAGTCCCTACGAGTTACTCAAAACGCTGCTCAATATTGAAGACCAATTTGGCCGAGTCCGTCAAGAAAGGTGGGGTGCGCGAACATTAGATTTAGATGTACTATTATTTGGCGATTTAATTCTAGAGACGACCGATCTGCAAATTCCCCATCCTCGGATGACCGAAAGAGCATTTGTGTTAGTCCCATTGGCGGAAATTGCCCCAGACTGGATCGAACCGGTTTCTGGGGAGGCAATTTCTCAACTGGTTGAAAAGGTAGACTCTTCTGGAGTTAATTTATCCATCAAGCGGAACTAATCATCCGATCTGGCCCTCCTACATCATTGAGTAACTTGGCGTTGGTATAGAAGACTGAACGTTACTAGTGCCGATCGCATCATCAACTAGCCACTTGCACCGCACAAGTGCCTGTTTTTTGCGCTTCCAGAGCTTCAGTAAACGAATCAATGGCTTCTTGATAGTGGTGAAACTCAACCAAAATATTGCCCTTGAGTTTTAAGGCTTCTGGATGATTGGGTTGAATGGATAAAATATGATTGTAGGTTTCTAGGGCTTTTTCTGGGCGATTGAGGTGATCTAAAAGATAGGCAATTCTGAACCATAAATCTAACATTTCTGGTTCAACAGCTAAGGCTTGTTCGTAGGACGCGATCGCCTCCTCATATCGATTTAAGCTTTCCAGGGTAGCTCCACGGTTGCGCCATAACCCTTCTCCGTGTTTACCTAAAGACAAAGCAATATCATAACAGGCTAGGGCTTCCTGATGGCGATTCAATTTCGCTAAGGCTAAACCCTGTTTATACCAAGGCTCGCTATTCTGAGAATGGAGATTGACCGATTTATCATAGGAAAGGATCGCTTTTTCATACTCTCCTATCCATCCCAATAAATTGCCCCGATGATACCAAGCTTCCCAACTTTGGGGATTAAGAATCAAGGCGCGATCGTAGGAGTCGATCGCCTCTGCATAACGTCCTAACTTAGCGAAAGCACTCCCTTGATTATACCAAGCTTCATAGCGTCCCGGATAAATCGATAGGGCGCGATCGTAGGCAGTGAGAGCGCGGAGATAGTTCTCTAATTTACTGAGCGTATTGCCTAAATTATACCAGCCTTCATCCCGAGTCTCATCAATATCAATCGCTTTTTGATAGGCTTCTAGAGCGCGATAATAATGGTGTTGTTTCACATATAATCTACCGATCGCCAACCAGGTTTCATAGGAATCTGGCAGCCATTCCAAAGCTTTATGATAAGCCGCGATCGCATCCTCATAACGATGAACTTGGGTGAATTGCTTCGCTTGCCTGACATAATCTTCCATCGTCAACTCGTCCGGATTCACCACAGACTGCGGATGAGCTGAATCCGGAACTAGACTCCGATTTAACTGAGGAGGTAAAAAATCAGGCACTTCAGACGACAAATTCACCGGCAGAGCCTCCACCATTTGGGAAGGGCGTGTTTGGGACATTTCCTGGAATAAACTCTCTTTTTCCGCTTTCGTTTCCGTCAACATCTCCTGAAACTGACGCATCATTTGGCGCTTGATTTTCTCGAGTTCCTCTAGGGAAATCTGAGACTGTTGGGACTGTTCATGAACCGTGGTTAACTCATCGCGAATATGTTGTTTATATAAATTCAGATGACGGTATAACTCGCCCATCCAATCATCGGCTTTTAAATGATAATCCTTTAAATCTCGATCTAAATCGCTAAATCCTTCTAATTGGGAATGGATCAGTTTGACTAAATCTTGAACTACCCAACCTCGAATGAAGCAAAATAAAGCCATCGCCATAACTGGCATACTAACGATCAATACCATCAATAAATTTAAGACGGTAATCGTTCCTTCAATTTTTGGCAGGCGATCGTCCCCTCCGACTAAGGCTAAATTTTCCTGAGCAATAGAGGTATCAACCACCTGTGAAATCATGGTTTTCAGATGTTGGATATCTTCGTGAGATAGGGACGTGCGATCGAAGGGTTCATCGGTAGATTCTGCTACCGGAAGAACAACTTCTGGAGGGCTAATAGAAGCCAGGGCAACCGGCATTACCTGTTGCACAATCGAATCAATAAACTTAGGGTCTAAATCCGGTTTTTCGGTTTTTCCAGTATCTCCTATCGGTTGAATTGGAGATTGGCTCAGATTAGACGAAGACCGAAATTCCGGCCCGATCAAGGCCGCTAATGTAACAAGGGCAACGGTTGACATCCGCATAGCATCCACTCCCATTCATCTCCATGCGCTACTCCTTGATACGGAGTTTTGGATCGAGATCAGGATATGATCTGGGATGGGGGACGCGGAGACACGGGGACGCGGGGAAATTGCCTTTTGCCTATTGCCTATTGCCTATTGCCTATTCCCCACCCATTACCATTTTTAGAGGAGATCGGTTCATGAATCCAGCAGAGCGCATCGGGGGATTGTTATCAGAATCTGCGTTTGAGGTTTTGGGTAAAGCGAAAGCCTTAGAAGCGCAAGGACGCGATATTATTCACTTAGAAATTGGTCAACCGGACTTTCCTACACCTTCCCATATTTGCCAAGCAGCAACCGAGGCGATCGCCCAGGGCTATACCGGTTATAGTTTAACGTTAGGGTTGCCAGAACTGCGAGAGGCGATCGCCGCTCAGGTTAGCGAAACCCGGAAAATTCAGGTAGGGGGCGATCGCATTATCGTCACTCCAGGAGCCAAACCCCTACTCTTTTTCGGTATTCTAGCAGTGGTTAATCCTGGGGATGAAGTTATCTATCCCGATCCCGGTTTTCCCACCTATCGCTCCGTAATTCAGTTTGCCCAAGGTCGTCCCATTCCCTTACCCTTAGTGGAAGAGCGAGAATTTAGCTTTCGCATCGAAGATTTAGAAGGGCTGATTTCAGACAAAACCAAGCTATTGATCCTCAATTCCCCCCATAACCCCACGGGAGGATTTTTACCTTTAGCCGATTTAGAGGCGATCGCCTATTTAGCCATTAAACATAATTTTTATATCCTAGCTGACGAAATCTATTCTCGCCTGTTATATGACCATCCTCACTATAGTTTGCTCAGTCTACCTGGAATGGAAGATCGAACCCTCTTAGTCGATGGCTTTTCTAAAACCTATTCCATGACGGGATGGCGTTTAGGGTATGGCGTGATGCCCCAACATTTAATCAGTGCCTTAGAATTACTCATGCTCAACTCCAATTCTTGTACTTGTACCTTTATCCAAAAAGCCGGTATTGCCGCGTTGCAAGGTTCCCAAGAGTCAGTACAAGAAATGGCGAAATCTTTCCAGCATCGCCGTGAATTTCTCGTTGCTGGACTCAATCAAATTTCCGGTATTCACTGTCTCACTCCACCAGGCGCATTTTATGCATTTCCGAACATAAAAGAACTGCCCTTAAACTCTCAAGCGTTAGCCGATTATCTCCTCAATCAAGCCGGAGTTGCCCTCTTACCTGGAACCGCCTTTGGAAACTATGGGGAGGGCTATTTACGTCTCTCCTATGCCACCTCTTTAGAGCAACTCCAGCGTGCCCTAGAACGCATTCGGGAAGCCGTAGCAGCGCTTTAGAGCAGTAATATAGCGCTGAGATTTACCACTCCCTTAACGGGGTAGCTCAGATTGTTTCTGCTCGGGACTGCAAGCATCAAGAATGTCTGTCATTCGAGCGTCCAACTCACCGGGAGCCAACACCCCAGACTCGACTAAAATTTCTTCGAGCGCGGCTAACCAACGTTGGTAATAATCCCAACTCGGATCGTCTGTTCCATGCTCTGCTTCCCACTCCCCAATTTTGCCAATCAATTGCTGGCGAAAGTCTTCCCATTCGTAATGCCCCTGTTTAGAAAGGGCGATCGCCACCCCAAACGCTAGACGCTCCCAGTCGCGATCGAAATAGAGATGACCATCACGTCGAGGTGGCGCTTCCTCTGGCGAACCCATTAAGCTCGTCGCCGCAAAATGTTCAAATTTAGTGAACATAATTTTGTTCTGTCACTCGGATATCAACTTGGCACTCTTGCAGGTCTTATGCCGCTTTAGGCAGTGCAACGCCCATCATCGCTTCGGGGGTCAACAGAGAAGCTAGTTGCTCTTCATTCATGCCTTCCGTCCCCTCAGGACGCATGGGTAACACCCACCAACGAATCTGGCCACTCGTATCCCAAACACGAATTTCGACCGAATCATCCAGCTCAACCCCAAATTCCTTCAGCACCGTGCGGGGTTCCCGCGCCGTGCGGGCCCGGAAGGTGGGATCTTTATACCAGTAAGGCGGTAAGCCTAGCGTCGGCCAGGGATAGCAAGAACATAGGGTGCAGACAATCACGTTATGTACTTCAGGGGTGTTCTCCGCTACCCGCATGTGTTCCCCCTCTGCACCGGACATACCGGGGGGAAAGCCCATCTCATTACAGGCTGCGTTGCAGTCATTGACCAGCAATTCTTTAAATGCGGGATCGACCCAGGCTCTGGCAACTAACTTAGCGCCATTAAATGGCCCCATTTGGGTTTCAAAATAGCTAAGGATGTTATCAACTGTATCGCCAGCGATCACTCCTTTCTCAATTAGCAATGATTCCAGCGCTTTGACCTTGGCCGCACTGTAACGCTCGCGCTCTGGATCGTACTGGAAACCTTCGTAAAGACTTGGCATTTTCTTTCTCCTTAAGCAGCTTCAATATAGACTTCAAAAATGTCGTTGTAGTAAATCGCTTTGGAATCCAGCAGGGATTCATTCCAAAGGGCATCGGGCTGGAAACAAAGACTGTAAATCGGCATTGGCGTGCCAATGCCATCATCGGTTTTGAAGAAGTAAGTATAAACCCCTTCGTAAACCTTATCAACTACACCAATCCGATCGCGCAAATGTCCGGGTAAACGGGTATGATCTGCTGGAGGCACATCCTTAATGCGGACTTGGTCTCCAACTTTGAATTTGGGTTCCATCGCAACTGGACGTTTGGGGGAGTCACCTTCACGCAGGTATTTCTCAACCTGAGTGTCAATCGCCGGATTCCCACCTTGGGGCAGTGGGGCTTCAGCCTTGGCGCTGTCGGCTAAAATCTCAGCCGTGCGTGCATCTAGCTCTTCTTGGGTAATGTAGCCTTCTTCGACAAAAAAGCCAGAAATGCCGCCAAGCCATTTCTCGTAGTAACGCAACCGAAAATACTCAAAGGGATGCATCCCTTCGGCACCCTTGCGGAGATGTCCCCAAGTCCAAAAACTCTTGAATTCAGTGGGAACGTTTTCGATGTCATACGGCGATTCGGTGAGATGATTGCTTAATGCCATCATTGCGGTATGAATACCAAAAATGCGCTTTTCCCAGGGTTCGACAAAAACTTCCGTCTCAAAGTTGATTGGCCCTAGATTCTCTAAACCGCCTAAATTATGCTGTAATTTCATGGCTTTAACCCTTAGTTGATTAACAATAGCATTTCTTATCTTGCGATCGCGAAAAGATTCAGTGCAGTTCGCAAGCTAACCGACACGATCGCGAACCTGGCGCTCAAGCTGCGGTTTCCGGTGCTGTTGTCATGGCTTTCCCCCACAATTCTGAAAGGTAGCCGAAAATAGCACCCACGATCATGGCGGCGATCGCGATCGCGACGGGGTTTTCCAGGAAGGGGGAGGTCATTGGATTGCCCGTTACAGCAGCAGTCCCCACAGTTTGCGAAAATCCCCAAACAATCGCGGGTGTAATCCCGGCTGTAAAGGGGAGCTTGCTGGCTTGCACCATCGCAGCACTGCCAATACCCACGACAATCGCCGCTACAATCGGCGTTGGACCAATCAGCTCGATCGCCAGTAGGGATGCGCCAGCAATCAGAATCCCGGTAATGTTGCAGGCTACTGACTTCTTGAAGCCATCTACCCCTCCCCCAACAATAAAAAAGGAGGCCCAAGCCGTAAATGTTACCCACACGGGCAAAGGAAGAACCGTTGCTGTGAGGAAAACATCAATGCCTCCCAAGACACCAATACTGATGCTCAATGCTTCTGCTTGCTTCATGTTTATCACTCCTAATCGCTAGATTGCCAAATACTCGATCCACCAAGGGGCACATCAAACTAAACAAGCGTTGAATCCGTCTTGGAGATTCATTTGTTCGAGGTTGCGACCAATAAAGATCAGCTCGTTACGACGGGTTTCGTCCGGCTTCCAAGGCTTGCCCGGGCGACCGTCTAGGGTCATATGAACCCCTTGAAATACAAACCGGCGCTCCATATCGTGGGCGTTTAGAATGCCTTTCATGCGAAATAGATCGGGACCGTGGGCTTGGACTAACTGGTAGAGCCAGCGATTAATCTTGTCCGTATCGATTGCGCCCGGTTCGTTAATCGCAACCGAATACACCGAATCATCATGCTCGTGGGCCGATTCATCGAGAAATTCCGGATCGATCGCCAGGGCATTCTTGAGATCGAAAGATTGAACCCCCAAGACGGAATCCAGCGACAGATCGCAATAATTGGTGGTGTGGATTTTCGCGATCGCATTGATGCCGCGCACCTTCTGCTTCAGCGTTTCCAAACTATCGGGTGCAACCAACTCCGCCTTATTCAGCAGAATAATGTCGGCAAAAGCAATCTGCTCTTGGGCTTCTTCGCTTTCCCAATGCTGAGTAATATGCTTGACATCCACGACCGTGACGACGGAATCGAGCTGCGTTTGTCGAAGCATCACTTCATCTGTGAAAAAAGACTGAATCACGGGGGCTGGATCGGCAAGCCCAGTCGTTTCAATGAGAAGGTGATCGAAGCGATCGCGCCGATCCATTAAATTACCAATAATGCGAATTAAGTCCTCTCGAACGGTACAGCAAATGCAGCCGTTATTCATCTCTAGAACTTCTTCATCAGCATCAATGACGAGCTGATTATCAATACCAATCTCACCAAATTCATTAACAATGACCGCAACACGCTTGTTGTGCTCTTCCGTCAAAATTCGGTTTAATAATGTTGTTTTTCCTGCACCTAAATAGCCAGTAAGAACTGTGACAGGAACTTTTTGCGTTATAGCCATTACCCTTGTACGAGGATCGTATCAAAAAAATAAAGCTGCCGTTTGATCGAGATAAGGATCGAACACTGCCGAGCTTTAGTAAATCATACAGCCAAGTAATGAACCGTATAACGTATCACGATTTAAAAAGATTGCCATGAAAACTGTTGACAAACTTTAACGGGAAGTTCCCTCAAAATCTATTTAACCAACTTGAGCGATCGCTCAAGTTACTCCCCTTAATTCCCCCGTACCAAGCCGGAAAGCCAATAGAATTATTCCTTTTTCTCCATCATCTGTTGTGACATTTTCAATACTGTTTTGCGGGGAATAAACCGTACACTCAATTGAGTTTAAAGTCCAAAAGATACCTCATTAACTTTCACTAATTTGCCTTTCATCATCGCCTCATAACCACACGGAGTAAAAGACTCAGCGGATGCAGCTTAGTTCCATAAGGTGTTGCCTTCCAGGTCTCCTGCTGCTACAAAAGCACTAGCCACAGCGCCAGGGCAAAGGGCCGTTGAGGTAATATTAGTATCCAAAAAGTTTTGGGCGATCGCCTGGAAAAAGGAAACCACAAAAGCGATGGATCTATCATGCCGTTCCTGGCAATGAGGGCACATAAACGATCGCACTGATATAGCAGAGAAAAGGAGAGTTAGGACATTCTCTATTGCGATTCGTGCCTATTGCCTCAAACCATAACCTAACTGTCGTAACCAACGCTTTCTCTGCTATAGATCTTTTCTAGTGGCAATAGGATGTTGGAGCAAAGGTGAGAAGAAGAGAAGAATCACCCAATCTCCAAATAAACCTTGCACTCCAACTCGGCTTTGTATTTGAGCAGGGTACAGAATTGACCCCAGCTCACATTGCTGATTGCTTCGGCAAGGTTGTGATTCTGCACCATGTTTTTAACTGCTAGATCCTCCACCACAATCACATCGTCTTTGCAGGTAATTCTACTGTTCTAGGGTTGAGATTAACTAGGAGTTGGTTTCGCCAGATTCGGGTAAGAGCCAATTCATCAGGACTCCAAAGATACCGGATAAACCAATTCCTTCTAGGGCAAATTCTCCAGCTTTTATGCTCAGTCCGCCAACTCCAAAAACCAGGATAATGGAAGCGATCGCCAAATTTCGAGGTTTCATTAAATCTTCTCTAGAGCGAACCAGACTATTCATCCCCACTACCACAATTGTCCCGAACAAAATCACCAGAATTCCCCCCATAGCGGGTACGGGGATGGAGCGCAAAAAGGCCCCCAGTTTACCTACAAAGGCGAGTACAATCGCCAGAATTGCAGCCCAAGTCATGATACCGGCATTAAAGATTTTAATTAAGGCAACGGCTCCCGTCACTTCTGAGTAGGTGGTATTGGGCGGACCTCCCAAACAAGCCGCTAGACTGGTGGCGAGACCATCTCCGAGTAGGGTACGATGAATGCCAGGGTCTCGAAAGTAGTCTTTTTGAGAGACAGCACTGATGGCTAGGATATCGCCAAAGTGTTCAATGGCAGGGGCGATCGCGACGGGTACAATAAAGAGAATGGACGGTAAATGGAATTTGGGTAAGGTACATTCCGGCAGCGCAAACCAAGGAGCTTGAGCGATAGTGGTTAGATCGACCATTCCTAATGGAAATGCCACGATATAACCGACGAGTAAACCGGTCAAAATCGGCACTAATCTTAACCAGCCTCGACTGAATAAGACAGTTAATAATGTGGCTAGTAAAGCGCTGCCAGAAACGGCTAGAGCGGCTCCTTCACTGTATCCTTCACCTGCATTCGATGCCATCTGAATAGCAATGGGGGCAAGAGATAATCCAATCACCATAATTACCGGCCCCGTAACAATGGGCGGTAACAGCCGTAGCAAAAATCCAGAACCGCGCCATACAATTAATAAACTCAAGAGTAAATAAACGACACCCGCAGTCATTAATCCCGATAACGTTTCGGGTAACCCGTACTTTTCTACTCCCAGTTGAATGGGGGCAATAAAGGCAAAAGAAGAAGCTAAAAAAACTGGCACTTTCCCCCCAGTTACCCATTGAAACACCAAGGTTCCCAAACCAGCCGTTAATAGGGCAACATTCGGATTCAATCCGGTTAAAATGGGCACTAAAACCAAGGCTCCAAAGGCAATAGAGAGGATCTGAGCGCCCAAGGGAAAATAACGCCAACTAAAGCGATAGGCAGTTGGGTCGATCTCGGTTTCTTGGGTTTCTGGGTTAGGATTAGGAGGTTCAATCATCAGCGTTTAGTCTAGAATTCAAGATTAATATTGTATTATAGTGATATGGTCGTTTGCGGTAGGGAATAGGGAATAGGCACTCTAGCAATAGGCACTCTAGCAATAGCTTTGATTGCTTAGGGTCTAAGCCTTCAAGTTGTACTTGATAGAAAAGAGAATCCTTGGGGACAACCTTCTCGCTTCGTGCAAGCTTCGTCAATGCGGGGAATAGACCTCTTGCATAATTGTGCAGAAAATAAATGGCAATGGAGGAATCCGGCATTCTTACCCCTATTCCCTATTCCCTATTCCCTCACCTTCTGCAAGAAGTCTAATGACTCTAGTTGTTACTAAAGAAAGAAGAAGAGCTAAACAACCCTTTGACAAATTTAGCCATCTCTTTAGATGGATTCCGTTCGTTAAAGAATTCTTGGGTACTTATTTTTCGATCCCGAAATCGTTTAACAAAATATCGAATATCTTCTAGCTTTTCTAGACGAGAGTGACTTTTTCGTTTCATGTGGGCAATCGGATTTATTCCTTTTTCTCGCAGAGAGTGATAGGTTTTGACGACTTTTGCTTCTGGGGTGCGGCGCTGCACTTTCCAATCCTCTTTGAGAGTCTGGTACTGTCTCTTCAGGATTTGATTTTCTTGTTTCAATCGATTCACCTGTTGCTTTAAATCCAGGTTATCGTTTTGGTTAATTACCCTGATTTGCCCGTGATGGTATTGCGATTCAATTTGGATTAACTGAGCTAAGTCTCCAGCTTGATAAGCTTGGTTAACTTCTTTCATGACTTCCGTGTAGTAATCCCGGTCTTGATGATGGCTGACTTTATCTGGATGGAAAACCGACGCAAGTTGCAAAAATTTTTGTCGAACTTGACTTAAATCCTGATTATTGACATTTTGCCAAGGGATGTTCTCTCGATTGTCTTGCATGGGTTCGTCTATGGATTCTTGGGTCTTGAGCCGATTGCTAATCCAACCCATTTTTTGGATACTTTCGTAAATAAACAGAACTTTTTGCGTTTTTTTACGACTTAAGCCACGGGTTCTGAAGATATCTTCAAATAACTCATGAATTTGTTGGTCAACCCGATCGATTTCTGTTGAGATTGGCTCTAGGTTCTGAGCCACTTTAGGAAGAATTTGCTCTTGCTCTTGTTCAAAATCATCGATTTTCTGTTGTTGCTTTTCTATTTTTTTTAACAGTTTCAGGCGATCGCGGTTAAGGGTATGGATTTGCTCCTGGAGTTGATTGACGGATAAGGAGGAAGAGGGAGAGGGTGGGGGTTGCATACAGACTTTTCAAACCAATTGTTCAATTAGGGTGATTCTGGTTCAGATTCTAAGGGGTTTTCCGGGTTCTGGCTCTCCTGTTCTTGAGCCGCTAAACCACTTAATCGTGCTTGAGCTTTACTCCAATAGGAAATGTTTTCCAGATGCTCCGGTTCAAGTTGCAAGGCCCGATCGCAACAAGTAATATCAAGTCCGAGGAATCAGCTAAAATAAAAAGGCACAGCATCAAACCTAGTCATGCCAAGACGAATTCAGATAGTTGCACACCATAGCATAGAGGAACTCTTCCAAGCTTATCAGGAAGCCAAAGAAGCTTGGAAGAG
>NZ_JAQMUE010000030.1 GCF_028330985.1 Roseofilum reptotaenium CS-1145
CCTAAAGAAAACCACGTTTGATAGCGGACACGGTGTCCGAGGTTTATGCAACATCAATCGAAGCGTTTCCAACCTTGCCGTTTCAGATGCCGACGAACGTCGTGCCAAGAGTAAAAACTGGCGTGATAAATGTTCGGCTGATGAAACCGCCAAGATTGTCGTCGGAAACATGGTACACAAAAAGGCTGTTTCAGCAAGCCGCTAGAAAATCGGGAGAACCCATCCCCACAAGCGTGAAGCTCTTCAATTTCCAGGATTACTGTGAAGAGCAAATGAAGCTGGCTTTTAATTTGCAAGATGACGAAGCAACCATGAAAGAACTGGGCAAACGAGCCATCTTAGAAGCTCACTTGGCTCGTCAAGAAGGGGCGATCGCCCGAAAAAGTTTGGACGCAATTATTGAATGGCTGGGAATGGCATATAAGGAGAAAATGCATCTCCTTAGAGCTAATTTCAATATTCCTGGTATTGCTGACGAACTAGGTATTCCTGGGGCACTAAGCATAAGCGCTTGGGACAACATCATCGGTGACGAGAAAGACAAGGAATTCGAGAAATTTCTAGAGATTTCAGACATTCCCATCAAGACGAAGGAAGTTGACCGGTCTAAACCAGACTTAGCTTCATCTTTATTGCTTCTGCGAAAAATGTCCTCAATAATTCAACATGCGCACACCGTCTCTCTCGATTACAAAAACATTGAGGAAAATATTGACAAATACCTCAAAGATTTTGACACCAAAGCCAATAGAGGGGCTAGTGCCACTCGTGAATTGCTAAAAAAACAGGGCAAGAAAGTTAAAGGAGATGAAGCGGACACTAACGATAAAGACCCGGAACGTCTAAACAACCTGGAAAAATGGGTAGAATATGCGGAAGAGGGATATGTAGGCGACGATCCCAGTTTCAAAGAAGACAGGAGAATTTCGTCACGTCAAGAGAAGGAACCCTTTGGACGTACTTACCCCGAACGTCCCAAAATTGTAATTAAGAAAAATTCAAACACGGACACGGATAACAAATGACACAAAGACCAGGAACGGGGGTAATGCACTTCATACGGTGGTATACCCCGATCCAATATCAAAACCTCAAACTCTTAACAGGAGAATATAAGAAAGCAAAATTACTATTTCAAAAATTACAAAGGGAGGAAGGACTGATGGATGACAAAGAAGAAATGACGTTGCTTAAAGCGATCCTAGAATCACTGATGAAGCAGTTGCCTGTTGCAATAACTGAAGTGCAGCAAGCAGAAGGAGTGGAAAGGAGACTTCATCACAACCTTGAAAGCCTTTCCAATATAGTCAACGTATTTAAGCGAGACATCCTTAAAGAAGTAAATGAAAACAAAAGTTATATAAGAGGTCTAGTACAAGGAAATCAAAGTAAAATAAATTCTTTAGGTACTGACAATCAAAAATTATTAAATAAAGTAAACGAGCTGTCAGGACAGTTTGGGATATTTGAGACAGAAATAAAAACTAGAATTGACACTCTAATTAAAGTTGGAGATCTACTAGGGGGACTGATCAGCCTAGCCATTGCAGCCTTAGCTCTAATGAAATAGTAGGCTCCTTACCCCTCACTCTAAATTTAAGTCTAAAATTTAGACTTAATTTAAGTCTAAAATCCAGGGGTGGGGTAGAGGAGGGATAGAAGGTCTCATTTACTCACCCAGCACTTTTTGAATATTTTGGCTGAAACCAAGTCCCTGCAAGGCTTTAGCTGACCTAGGACTTCCCCGAAACATTTTTGTCACCCTCTAATATTGATTCTCTCGTAACGATTTAGCGATCGCCTCTGGTAATTCTCATGAACCCTCAGCTTGGGACATAAAATCTAACAGAGTCTGCAAAGCCTCAAATTTGGGCTGTAACGCCACAGAACAGTCCAACCATCCCTTCCCCTTAGATCCTTCCCAAAGCGTAAGAAGAGCGCAACATGCCTTGGCTAACTGAATGAACCGATTGTCTTGTCCTGGAGTCAACAAGAATACTCAATTACCGATCGCAAGGGAAGACAGCCACATAAAATTAATTTTTCCATCACTCTATTGACATATTACTATATATATATTAAACTGTGGGTGGCGGTGGGGTAGGGATGGTATATATAATATAATTAATCTTTGATAAACCCATGTTTATCAAAGTCTCTATAATAATTACTTTATTAATACTATTTTTTACAACTATTAAAGTTAAGTGAGTAAGTGAGATCGAAACAATCACTAAGACAACCCTGGGAGATTAAGCTTAAGCCTTGCGCTCAGTCAGTCAAGGGTTCCCTCCTGCGTCGGCACTTTGTGCCCCTGACAGCCTTCACTTGCAAGGCTTTCGCTAGAGTTGCCAGGGTTGTTTCAGGGGGATTGTGTGTGAAGAGAAACGCTATCGCTATTATCAATTAAATTAATAAAAATATTATATTAACGGTTAAGGTGTCTTTTCGTTAATAACGCTATTATTCTAGCGATAAATAAAATTATTTTCACTATCACTGTGAATGACATTATCCCTATTATTTTGATTATATTATCTGTTATACTTTTTATTTATTGGTTTATAATAATTTATTTGATGATTATAATTAAAGAAATAGAGTTCAAGTGCAATAGAATTTTATCCTTCCCTGAAATACCTGTTCTCCTTGTCATCCCATATGCCTCTTTCTTCAAATTGTTTAATCAAGGAGATTGCTACGTTTTTAGCGGATTTCACAGAATCCCTAGCCTCACTGTTTTTAGCTTGTAGACAAAATTTATTGCTACAACTGCTGTACATATGAAAACTAAATTTTCTTCCAATAGGATAGATGACTATTCTATAGTGTTTGTATTCAACAATAGTTCTTGTTGTAGACATGGCATTGTTGTATTATTAAAACTCCCCAGACTGGAATCGAACCAGTGACCTATCGGTTAACAGTCGATCGCTCTACCACTGAGCTACTGGGGAAAGTACTATCTTTTTCTATAAATTGTCATCAATGGGTTGAGCGATTACAATCAGTGTCTCTGAAGAAGAATCTTTGGGTGGATCTTCCATAAAGATATCTACAGAAGGAGCCTCAGTTGGAGGTCTCTTTTTTGATGAGGGGTTAGAGTTTTGCGGTTTGTTTTCTTGCATCTCCAATCACAAAGAAATGGGGGAATGTTCGATAGCCTCAAGTAGGTAGGATACTTACCCTCTTCTCGTAATTAAGTCTAAATTTTAGACTTAAATTTAGACTTAAATAGAAAGACCCCAATAGGGGTCATGGTTCTAGGGGTTGTGTGTGCTTCCTAATTATATTTCGCTACCGAATCTATTCTAGCCACTTCTTGGTAATTTGTCACTATATAATAAAAGCAGAAGATAATCCTAGTGGTTGAATAATATGATGAAGTTAAAATTAGAAGAAGCAATTAATGTTGCCAGAAATCGTCTTAATAAACTTGCTTTGTGGGAAGGAAGAGAGATAGAGGATATTAGGTTAGAAGAGCTTGAGTTTAGAGATATATGGAATAACTGGACTGTCACCTTAAGTTATCAACATGAGGTAACTGTGCGTCCCAATCCTTTACTACCCAATCATCCTGCTATTAAACTTGAAAGGTCTTATAAGCGATTTACTATTAATAGTATTGGAGAGGTGACAGCAATTAAGAATCCTTTCCTTCAAGAGAGAGAGAAGTAAAATGATTGTCCAGACAAAAGATTACGCGATTCGGTTGTCAAAGAATTGTAAACTTGAGGTTCGACGGCATGGATATAATCTTGCAACAGGTGAAGTGGATTATAGGGTTGTAGTCTACTTTTTTAAGAAGGGAGAAAAGATTCATGAAGAAGAAATCGCTCGTTACAATTCAGAAGAGGAGGCTCGGAAACTATTTTCCGAATTGGTAACAGCTTGGGCATCTGGAGAGAAGCTTTTTTCTGTCCCTGATATCGATTATGTAAACTAAGGGTTTGATTAAAAGTGAAGTTGGCAAGGTGGTGGCGGTAGCCGTCTTTTTTATAAACATTCCCCCTGCCGAACCACCCGTTAACGGAGCAATAATCGCTTCTAGCGAAAGGAGTCAAGGGCACGAAGTGCCGACGCAGGAGGGAACCCTTGACGGATGGAGCGAAGTGATTAGGGTGAAGTCCCAGGGTGGTGAGGTTGGATATGCTGAACTTTGACTGGTGTCTCTCTCCTACCCCTTGGAATTAAGTCTAAACTTTAGACTTAATTTTAGACTTAAATACAGATTGCAGAGTTTTATCAAGGCTATTGACCAATCCTAGGTAGATCGTCATTGCCACCAAGAAGTTCATTGAGTCTGGCATTTTCTCTCTTCAGAAAAAGGATGGTTTCTTCAAGAGAGTCAATCTTGGAATAGGCTTGAGTAAGTTTTTCTTTAAGCTGTTGGTTCTCTGATTTCTCGGAGATATCAGCCATCAGGAGATTAACTTGGTTCCTAGTCGTTTGGTGCTTGTCATAGCGATCGTTCATGGTTTGGGAGTGCCCCAATGATAGAGCGCGTTGATCGCGAGTCAAACCAGCAAGTTTGCCGTGATGGTTAGCCAGATGACGTAAGGCGTGAGTTTGGGTAAAGCCTATTCCTACTTGGTCAATGTAGCTAATAAGCATTTTTGCCATAGTACGGCTATAAATACTTTTCTTTGATTGGTCGTTACTTGATGCTCTTGGAGTGCAGTGAGGCATCTTTGTGGCACTATCTTTGATCTCTAGTAATTCAACCAAATTAGGATAATCAGGATGTACCATAGGACGTGCAATTCGCTTGCCTGTTTTGGTTGTAATCCAATGTTTTTGACCACTAGTATCAGTGACCCAAAACCCTTCATCAATTACCAAAATATTCTCATGATTACCTGGGTCATGGAGCGCCTTAAATACATAGCCATCAATGGTTACAGGTTCATCAAGATTAAGGATAGCCTTGAATTCGGAAGCACGAAAACCATAGAGTAAATTAATGCAAATTGCTTTCATCCAAGATTTGCGAGAACTTATATTATTCCATTGGTTTGCAGTTAATTCATAACCATTAAGCCCTAAAACTCTAGCTCTAAAGTCTAAAAAGGTCTCAAGGTCAATGGATTGCATTTTGGTTTTTTTAACTATTTTCAAGACTCCAAAATGATTAGTTACCTGTTCTAATTCTAAAAATAGTTTTGTATCCCTAAGAAGTTTTGTGACTCCTGTATAGGCATTCTTGAACCCCTTAGAACAAAGGGTTTGATTACCAGAAATAGAAAATAATTGAGACCAATTGCGAATAAGTTCAGAAATTATATTCTTTCCAGTAAGCTTAAGTTTTGGATTGAGTTTTTTGAAGTGCTTTCCATAAGTAGAGTGATAATTAGCTAAAGTATTTATTCTGGTTTTATCCTCACTCCTCTCTCTGCCACATTTATCATAGCCACCAAGGTAATTGTTTTTTACAATTTCAATGGCATTTTCAATGGTTATGATGTCATTTTCAAGGGAAACAGTGCCCTTTATTTGTGTCTCGTACCATACCCAAAACTCACTTTCTGTCTCACATTCATTGAGTTTGTGAGCCACAAACAGAGCCTTAGCCAGAGCATTGACGCAACCATCACGAGTGAAGCTCTCATTGCAAGAGTTATTAACCGTTGCTGGTTTGGTGGCTGTCTTGAACCGGAGATACAACCGGTTACCGCTACTGACAATCCGAATACCCTTGGGGGTACTCCTCTGAGAAGCCTTGAGGTAAGTCCTCGCCAATTCGTGGTCTACCTGCTTGGATGGGTCAATGGAGTTAGAGTGAAAATACTCATTCACTAAAAGCCATGCCTGTTTTATGTAGTTATCCACAACACATTTCCAACACATTTCTAAGGTTTAATGCGTTGAATGTATGCATGGTCAGGCTTTTAGCCTTTGAAGGGCGTTAGCCATCAAACAGGAATGCGGTTCGATTCCCCCTACCCGCTTGATCATATGAGTCTTATAGGTAAAGGGACTCTCATTAATAGCTTGGAAGGCTATACTCTACCTAAAATCATCCTACACCACTCCAAAACAGTGCAGGGCAAATAGCTCATAAAAATAGAGAAAACTTATTAATGGAAGCATTGCCATAGACTTTCACTAATAACCCAATCACATGACCATCACATAAGCACTATCTATGGATGAGTAGAGAACCATAAGGTGTGATAGAAAAGTATATACTTTTTGTCACCCCATGCCCCACAGGGTTGCTTCGATAAAATCGCTGATTGCTCTTATTAACAGATTGCGGCTGCCGAAGCTAAACCGCTAAGGGTGTATACACTATATACACCCTTTTGATAATCTCCTAGACTCTAATTTGCTCTTTTTTTCTGGCTGGTCGTCGCAAATTGGAGTGAGTTCATCTTCATGCAACAATCATCTTCATGGCGAGCCGAATCGTGATATCAAAAGCTAAAGGCTTCCCCACAATGACGTAACATTGGGTCAATCTTTACCCAATAAGAATACTCCTTTTTATCAGGACAGTAGTCTATCAGTTCAATGAGGTGAGTATGTTCTACATCTGCCGTAAAATGTTCCTCACTCTTGTGGCTTACTAATACGAAGTCATCACAGAATCGGACTTTATCGCCAATATTAAACCGGTTCAGTCCAGGTACTTCAGACTCTTCAAAATATTTGTAGTATTGCCCATCGTCAGAGTCAGACACTGTGCCTATATAGACGGGGACTAAAACCTGTGCCATTATAATTTTGCTCCAATTGTACTTGGTCTACAGTTGGGGAAGTCTTGGGAGAGTGCTGCTAACACTTTCTCAAGGCGTTAATATTCTTTCACTGATGAATAAAGCATAATCGGGGCGATCGCCCAAGGCAAGAGATAATCCATAGAAAGTTTCCATAGACAAGATAGGGAGCGATCGGAGGTTTTCTATTCAAGAGCGAAGAAGAACTCTTCCATTCTCTCTAGCTCTGGGGTCATAAAAAAATATGACCCTTCCATTCAGCATTGACTGGGTTACCTCTAACTGAAGGGCTGTGAAACCAATTCCCTGCAAAGCTTTTAGAGTTTTTCCATCCCTTCTGAAGGCTTGTTAGAGCAATAGCGTTCTTTTTCCCCACAATGGGCTTCAGGTATTGATCGGTACAGCGAAGAGCTAGCTCTCATGAACAGCCATCTAACGGGACTTAAACAAATATTAGCGCCAAACCCAACCTAAAGTCGCTTGGTGAGCAGTGAATACGTCCCGATTTTTCTCCAGGCAACCACACAAACGAAAAGAGATTGTTGTAGGAAAGGCCGACAAAGCTTCTGTAAATGTGTTTAATGGTCGGTTGGCCCATTGTCTTCGTAGCCCACCCGTTAACTTATGGTATTGATTATATAATAGTCAATGTCTGTTGCTTCTGAGACGTTCCTTGCATTCATGACGATCGCAAACCTTCTCGCTTCTTCCTGATTTAGTGCCTGAGCTGAAACTCGCTCCATCAATAGCTTGCCAAGCTATTACTTGCACCTGAATTACCCCCATATTGATCGCTTGATGGCCGCCTCCCCCCCCTCTTTTTACCCCTTGAGGTGTTGACCAAAGAGGTATACGGGGAGAGTGCCTGGATAATATACATAATCTCAGATTGGCTTGTCGTCATCCTCTCCTGAAATTAGCCCTTTCCCAGAATTGAGATTACGTTCTTCTAAACTCGATACCAATTGCTTGACGGTGTGTAGCTTCAGCCCTTCCTTGGAGATACCTTGACTCAATTGCATTCCTAAAGCAAGAATCAGCCGCTCTCTGCTGCTGAACTGATGGACTCCAGTCATTGCTGTCTCTAGGGAGGATAAAACACGCTTGAGTTCTGCTTCTTCTTCTACTGTTAATTGCTGATGGTCTTCTTGATGCTCTCTAGAAGTTGCTAACCCAGCGACAAAGCCACCTATAATCAGGCCTACCCACGCACCTGTAGTACTGCCTTGCAACCAAGCACTTGGCCCTGCCCAAAGTTGACACACTTTGCTAAATCCCCAAGAATGGTCTTGGCAAGCTTGCATTTTAGATTGAAATTGCAAGTTTCCACCCACAGCAAAACCAAAGCCACTACAGGCTAGGGCCATTAGGGTACACATTAAAATACGCTTGTTTTGACTCAACTGAAGTTATAGCGCTTTGCGCTGGTAATAGGGAATGGTCAAAAGTGAAGGCTGTAAGCTAGGGAGAGGTCATAGGCAAAACCGAGTTTGACTCGTTGCTGATCAAACAGTTTAGCAAAATTTTTTAGCGGTTTCAATCCAATCGAGCAACTCTTGAAACTGAAAGTTCTCCACCAAAGGTTGCAAATATTGGGCTATTTCTTCTTGTTCATAACTTAATTGTTTAATAGATTTATAGATTTCATCCTGCATTCCGATAATGACAGTTTGTTCAAATTCATCTAGCCAGATTAATGAGAGCTTTTTCAAGTCTTTTTCAGTCAATATATCAGGTGTAAATAGGGAGGTTTCTTGGGCGGTATTTAGGAAGGAAGCGAGTAAGAGTCCGTTAGCTGAATGATCGTCAACAACTAAACTGTGGTCAGTGGGTTGATCGTCAGCTAAGGCGATCGCCTGTTGGTCGCGCCTGAAGTCGTCATTTTGAGCATCTATCCCTTCCTGGGATTCTTCAATGTTGAGTTCAAACTGAAACTGAGTGCCCTTACCCAGCTCACTTTTCACCCTCAAGGTAGAGCCGAGCATCTGCACAAACTTTTGACTGATCGCTAGCCCTAAACCGGTTCCTTCTTGAGTGTGATGGGCATTTTCTGTGTGTGCAAAGGGTTGAAAGAGATGTTTCAATTCTTCTGGTGCAATTCCCTCACCAGTATCGGTTACCGTGAATTGTATGTGTTTATAGGCAAGCTGTTTTACTTCTAACATGACTTCCCCCAAGGATGTGAAGTTTAAGGCATTATTGAGCAGATTGCTTAAAATTTGTCGTAATTTTACACCGTCAGTTTGCATCAACTCGGGGACATCAGAGGCCAGGTCAATTGTTAAGGTAATTCCCTTGGCAGCGGTCTTCAAGTGGAATGATTGATTGATCTCTTCGAGTAAATACCGAAGATTAATCCAGCTTAAGTTAAGAGCTAAATGACCCGCTTCAATTTTAGAGAAATCGAGAATTTGATTAATTAAACTGAGTAAATAGGTTCCACTCTGGTTAATCAGATGCACATAGTGGCGCTCTTCTACACACAGATGAAGACTCTGTTCCAATAGGGTAGGATAACCGAGAATGGCATTGAGGGGAGTACGCAGTTCATGGCTCATATTAGCGATAAATTCGCTTTTGGCTTGATTGGCAATTTCGGCTGCATCTTTGGCTTTCGCGAGTTCGATATTGGTTTGATGCAGTTCTTGGGTATGTTCAATGACTTGTTGTTCGAGAGTCTGATTGTAGTTTTTGAGTAGAGCTTCGGCTTCTTTGCGATCGCTGATATCTTGAAAGAGATGAATGGCATAAATCACTTCTCCCTCTAGATTGCGAACAGGAGTGGCGTACACTTCTAGGGGAATTCACTGATCTTCTACCTGAAGTTCCAAGGCATCAGTGTAGGCCTGTTCTCCCTGGATAGCACAGACTAGAGGCAGTTGGTCTGAACGGTAGAGTGTTGAGGTTCCTGCTTGATACACTGGGTAGACTTGGCTGATTTGATCGAGCATACTCTCCGAAGTATGTCCTCTCAAGAGTTCTTCGGCTTTGGGGCTTACTAAAATCAGTTTACCCTGGGGATCGAACACCATAACCCCCAGGGGCAAACTGGAAATAATCAGGGTAAGTTCATGTTCTTTCTCGGCAATGGTTTGGAAAGAAGTTTGCAGTTGTACCTGCATCTGACTAAAGGTACAGCTTAAGTCGTGAACAATATCGATCCCACTGATGGTTACAGGAGTATTAAGATTACCAGAAGCGATTGCTTGGGCACTGTTCTTTAGGCGTACTAGGGGTTTAGAGATCCATTGAACGATGAGACCACCGATGAGACTCGAAGTGATTAAAGTCAGAAGACAGAGGGCGACTGTGCCTCGGACATTGGCTTGAATCTGGCTCATAAACTCCGATTGGGGAACTAAAATCGCCAGCTTCCAGCCTTCTGGAAATGCTGAAATAGAAGGGTGACCTTGAATGTGTAGATCTTTCTCGGAGACAGTTAGTTCTTCACAGTACAAACTATAGTGTTCTGTTTTACCGGTCTGTTCTTGAATGGCTAATTGAAAATACACGGGAGAATTGACTTCAATCTTGGGTTGTTCCTCTTCTAAGTAACGTCCTGTGGCAGCCACAATCGGATCTTGACTCCCCCTGGGAGGGATCTGTTTAAAACTTCTGGGAATAACCTGTCCTTGGGAGTCAAAGGCTAATGTAAATGGGGGATCTTCGGTAGAACTAGCAACCATTTGTCCTTGGCGATCAATAATCGCAATCCGACAGCCTTCACACAGATTCAGGGATTGCAGAAACATTTGGATACGTTTTAAATCCAAATTCACTGAAAAAATACCCTTAAGTTGTTGGTTTTGATCGTAGAACAGAGCATAAGTATTAATAGCTAATAAAGGTTCTCTGCCAATTTGAAAGGGTTCTGACCAACCCGGGGCGCGATCGCGCTCTGCTGCTTTGTACCACGGTCGCTCCTTAACGATAAAAGGAGAAATCACCCTCGAATGTACCTGGAATTTCCCCTCCTCATCCACAAAATCAATGGTGAGTTTATCTTCTTTGCTCAAACTGTAAGTCTTTTCAATTTGTCCAGGTATATAGCCACTCCGGTGCATAACCCGAAAGGTTCCGTCGGGCAAGGCCAACATCACACTCGTTGACGATTTAAAGAGTTTGAGTTGTCCCAACAGATGGCGATCAATTTCTTCTAGGTTATCCAAATTCAGTTGCCCTTGTTGCACGACCTGGATATTAATTTGGTTAATTTGTAAGAGGTTAGAAAATTCACTAATTAAGTAGAGTTTGACTCTTGCGGATCGTTCCTCTATAAAGTGTTGCGCTAAATCATTAATGCTCTTTTTCCCACTCTGATAGGAGAAGTAGCCTACCAAACCCACCGTACCTACCAGTTGTAGGACAAAAGGGACAATTAAAACGGTTCGTAAAGGCAGATATTTGAGGAGTCTCTTCCAATTGGATAACAGTGATTTCATTGATGCAAACTCATGGTTTTATCACAAAAGAAACGAGAGGGACTAATTCTCCACTATTTTAGCAATAACTTTTAGCTTCTTCAACCCAATCCAGAATCTTTTGAAAATCAAAGTTATCCACTAACTCTTGCAAATAGTTAGCGATTTTCTGCTGTTCATTTCCTAATTGGTTGATTGCTTCATCCATCTCATCAGGCATCCCCATCATTACTGCATATTCTAACTTTTCCAGCCATTGGATCGAAAGGGTGGCTACATCTTGCTTGGTTAAAACATCTGGATGATATGGGATGAATTCTTGTGGTTCCTGATAAATGAATTGAACGCCCAAATACTGTTCTAAAATTTTGCTAATCTCAACAGGCAGGAACGGTTTAGCAATGATATGATCGCAGCCAGCAACCAGGACCGCTTCTCTCTGATGATCGAAGGCACTAGCCGTGATGGCAACGATCAGAGGAGGATTATCTTGTGCCTGTTCTTTAATAACCTTGGTCGCTTGTTCTCCGTTCATATTGGGCATCCGAATATCCATAAAAATGAGATGAGGTTGCCAAGTTTTCCATCGGTTTATTGCATCTTCTCCATCCAGAGCTTCCTGTACTTCAAACCCCCAATCTTCTAGGAGAGAAACTAACAAAAGTCGATTGCTTTGATGATCATCAGCGACTAAAATCCGGAATTTAGACTGATCGGCAGCTAACTGTATAACCTGCGTTGAGGAGAGGGAATCAGGCGTTGGCAGATCGACTATGTCCTGAAGATTGAGTTCAAACTGAAACTGAGCGCCCTTACCGAGATCGCTTTCAACTGTTAACGTTGAGCCAAGCATCTGTACAAATTTTTGACTGAGGGCTAACCCTAAACCTGTTCCTTCTTGACTATGACGACCACTTTCTGTTTGCACAAAGGGTTGAAACAGGTGTTCGAGTTCCTCAGGGGCAATTCCCACGCCTGTATCAGTAACGGTGAATTGAATTTGTTGAGCAGAGATTTTGTTTACGGTCAAACTCACTAACCCCATAGAAGTGAATTTGATGGCATTATTGAGCAGATTCACTAAAATTTGCTTTAATTTTATCCCATCCGTTTGAATCACTACAGGAACATCGGGGGCTAGATTAATAGAGAAGTGTAAGTTTTTGGATGTGGCTTTCAAGTCAAACAGAATACGGATTTCTTCAATGAGGTGATGAAGATTGACAGAACTCATGTCTAAGGTTAAACGTCCAGCTTCAATTTTGGAGAAATCGAGAATTTGATTAATCAGACTGAGTAAATAGGTTCCACTTTGGTTAATCAGGTGCAGATAGTGGCGGTCTTCTTTGCTGAGGTGGGGGCTATTTTGTAAGAGGGCAGGATAACCAAGAATGGCGTTGAGGGGGGTACGCAATTCGTGACTCATATTGGCAATGAATTCACTTTTGGCTTGGTTTGCTTTTTCGGCTGCTTGTTTGGCGTTTTCGAGTTCTTTATTGGTGTGATGGAGTTCTCTGGTGCGATCGCTCACTTGTTGTTCTAGGATTTGGTTATAATGTTTGAGCAGGTCTTCGGCTTGTTTGCGATCGCTGATATCTTGAAAGAGGTTAATCGCATAGATCACCTCTCCCTCTAGGTTATGAATGGGAGCAGCGTGGACTTCTAGGGGAACTCTCACCCCATCGATTCTCAATTCTAGGTCGTCGGCGTGGGCTTGTTCTCCCTGAATGGCAAGCACTAGAGGCAGTTGCTCTAAAGGATAGAGCATTGAGGTTCCTACTTGATAAACCTGGTAGGCTTGGTTGATCTGATCGAGGGAAGCCTCTGGAGTCTTTCCTCGTAAAATCTCTTCGCCTTTGGGATTAATTAAAATCAGTTTTCCTTGGGGATTAAAGACCACCACACCCAAGGGTAAGCTGTTAATAATCAGGGTAAGTTCATGTTCTTTTTCAGCAATAGTACGAAAAGAAGTTTTCAGTTGCTGCTGCATCTGACTAAAGCTATCCGTCAAGCGATGAACTACACCAATACCTGTTATCATCACAGGAGTCTCTAGATTTCCGGAGGCAATTTGTTGGCTACTGTTGTGTAAGCGAACGAGAGGATAGATAATCCAATGGGCGGTGACTAAACCGAAACCAACGGATAGAACGAGAGCTAAGATACATAGGGCAATAGTTCGGTTAATATTCGCTTGAATTTGGCCCATAAATTCAGTTTCAGGCACAATCATCCCAAACTGCCAATCCTTGGGCAGTTCGAGACTAAAGAGATTACCTTGAATATTTTTCTCTTGCTCTGAAATCGTCAGTTCTGCGAGGTAAACGATATACTTTTGTGGGTTTTCTCCTGATGGGGTGAGGGTTAAGTGACGATAGATAGACTGTCCCGGCTGAATCGGACTATGCTGTTCCAAATCTGCTCCCACAGCCGCTACAATCGGATCGCTACTCTGGCTGGGAGCGACTCGCTTAAAGATTTGCGTCGGTTTTGATTCGGTCGTATCTACGGTGACTTGAAAGGGGGGATCGGGGGTGGAACTGGCGATCAGATTTCCTTGGCGATCAAGGATGATCATCCGACACCCCTCACAGATGGGTAGAGATTGAAGAAATTGTTGCAGGCCTTTTAAACTTAAGTTAACGGAAAATACACCCCTGAGTGCTTGGTTTTCGCTGTAGAAGGGGGCATAAGCATTAATGGCAAGTACGGGATCTTTTCCGATCTGAAAGGGTTCTGTCCAACCGGGGGCGCGATCGCTCTGTGCTGCTTTGTACCACGGTCGCTCCTGTACAGGGAAAGGATACAATACTTCTAGGTTTTCTTGGCGATCGCCTTCCTCACTAATAAAATCGACAATAAATTCATTCAGTTTCTCTGGGTTAGAATATCCCAATTCCACCCTTCCTGGTTGAATCGTGCTGCGGTGAACCACACGAAACTGTCCTTCGGGTAACCCTAACATTAAGGTGGTGACTGAGGGAAATTGGTTTAATTGCACCAAGAAGTGTTGCACAATCTCTTCTAGGTTATCGAGATCGAGTTGATTGTGCTTGAGAGCATCTCTATTGATTCGGTTAATTTGGAATAAGGTCGAGAGTTCACTTAAGAGATAGAGCTTAACTTTAGAGGCTCGATCTTCCATTAATTCTTCAGCCAGATGATCGATACTCTTTTGGGCACTCTGATAGGATAAATAACCCACTAATCCAACGGTAACTACCAATTGCAGAACAAACGGCAAAATTAACACCGCTCGTAAAGGCAGCCGTTGCAGCAATTGAGACCAGCGATTATACGGGAACATCATAAACTAAGGTTAGATATTTTGCTATCAATGCAGATGAGTAAGCTGGTAATCTATATCGACCAATATACAGACAGATAACCTAGCTTCCTATCTGCAATCGATGTAATTATCTTATCATTTCGTCCTAGAGCTATTGGAGAACTTTTCTTAAAGCTTCTTTCGGATTTGGATGTTGAAATTTAAACCCAGAATCTAAGGTTTTTTTCGGCAATACCTTTTGTCCTTCTAGTACTACTTGTGCCCCATCTCCCAAGAGAGCATCTAAAACAAAACTGGGTACAGGTAACCAACTGGGTCGATTCAGGATATTGCCCATGATTGAGGCCAGATCGTTCATACGGACTGGGTTGGGAGCAGTGGCATTAAATGTACCTTGCATTTGCGGTTGACGCAGGGCAAACAGGATTAAATTAACCAGATCGTCAATATGTATCCACGAGAACCACTGTTGGCCGCTACCAATGGGCCCCCCCGCAAACATTTTAAAGGGGGGAATCATTTTGGCGATCGCCCCCCCATCTCCCATCACAATCCCAAATCGTAAGATGACAGACCTTACTCCATACTCACTTACCGCTTGGGCACTCTGTTCCCATTCCACACACAATTGTGCTAAAAAATCATCTCCAGCAGGGGAACTTTCATCAAACTCGGCGGTTTCACTCGTTCCGTAATATCCGATTGCTGAAGTATTCACCAATACTTGAGGTTTCGGGTCAGCCGCAGCGATCGCTTCGATAATTTTTTCAGTTCCCAGAATCCGACTATCGCGCAAGATTTGCTTACGTTCTGCTGTCCATCGTTCTTCAGCAATGGGTGCGCCGGCTAAATTAACGACTCCATTACATCCAGAGATTTGATGCTGCCATTCTCCCCCTGTGGTCACAGAATAACCGACGATTTCAACCCCAGAGGGCCATATGCGTTTTGCCTTATCCGGATTACGAGTCACAACTAAAACTTGCTCTTTTTCGGCAATTAACTGTTGTACTAAGGCTCGACCAACAAATCCGGTTGCCCCTGTAACTGCTATTTTCATGGGATTGAATGTACACTTAATAACATTTGATGATGTTCCAGTTTAGTTATTGTAGTTCAATCCGCGCGATTCTTGAAGGCATAGGCAGAATAAAGACCCCTAAAATTAAGTGATTTTCAGGCGATCAATTTAGGGATAAAGCGCTTGACGATGTTATGGAGTACAGTGTTGAATCCTCAAAGCCATGTACGACAACCCTATTCCCTATTCCCTATTCCCTATTCCCTAGCGCGAAGCGCTATAAGTTGGAAAGGCGGGCAAAAAGTTTGGGACTAAATTTAAAGAAGAGACAAAGTTGAGCAAAGGTTGAAAACCGTAAAATAGCGGAAGACAGAGGTACATCTAGCGCTTAAAATAGGTATTATTCAATCTAAATTCCTGAATCAATTTCAGTCAATTTCAGTTTGTACGAGAGGAGTGAGATATCAAAAATCTACAAATGCAGGGGACTCAACCTTATGAACTCTACACTTAAAATTCATCCAATTTCGATTTTATGTTTATTAACGGCGATCGCCGGACTCTGCTGGCTTGTGCCCATCGATCCGCCAGCAGTAGAGTCTAATTCTTCTTCTACTCCCATAACCTATTTATCATGGGGCCAGTGAGCTGGGGATAGGGAGATGGGGAGATACGGAGACACGGAGAAGCTTATTCCCTATTCCCTATTCCCTATTTTCCCTAAGCAGAGGCAACCTGACTAGAGGTAATGGCGCTCATCTGTCCAGCATCAACCAAAGCTTGATAAATCATGGCTGCGGTTTCAGCGCGGGTTGCTTCATCATTGGGTCGCAAGCGATTGACATTGGGATAATTCACCACTAATAGCTTTTGTAAGGCTCTGGAGATTGCCCCTTGTGCATAGCTAGGAATCTGATCGTGATCTTCAAAAATACCCAACATATTCGAGTCAGCAACTCCCAAATCTAAACCATTCACCAGAGAAACCAACACATCCGAGCGCTTAATGTTAGCGCTCGGATTAAACGTATCGGCAGAAACTCCCGATAAAAAGCCCGCTCGATAGGCCTGTTGAATGGCATCAGCAGCCCAAAAATCCGCTGGCACATCCTTAAAATTGACTCGATCGCGTTTGGGTTGGGGATTAAACACTTTCACCAATAAAGCTGCATATTGAGCGCGATTAATGGAACTATCGGGCCGGAATGTACCATCTTGAAATCCGCTAATTAAATCTTGCTCTAATAACCCGGTAACAAAAGGCCCTGACCAATGACCGACCAAATCGGCAAAGGCATCGGAGGTATTGGACGGACTGGCTGTTCCAGGAACGATATAACGAGAATTAATGGGATCGGCATCTCCAGTCGCCACTAAAGACTGATAGAGAATAGCTGCCATTTCTGCACGGGTGATATCTCGTCGAGGATTCAGTAATCCCAGATCGGGATAATTGACAATCATCCCTTTCACCGTCGCAGTGGTCACTTTGGTGATGGCATAATTGGGAATAGAGGTGCGATCGCGGAAAACGAACAAAGCGCTACTATCGCCACCGGTTAACTCTAAGCCACTAATTAACGCTACGATCGCTTCTGTGCGGGTTAAATTCCGGCTTGGCCGAAATGTACCATCCGGATAACCCGATAAAAAGCCCATTTGGGAGGTTTTGGCGATCGCTGCTGCCCCCCAAAACCGACTGGAAATATCCAAAAACCCGATCGCTGGTCGTTTCAAGGGCACATTAAATGCTTTCGCCAATAAAGCCGCATACTCTGCTCGAGTCAGATTATTATTGGGGCGGAATGTACCATCCGGGAATCCACTAATCACCCCTTTACTGACTAACGTTTCGATAAACTCTTGTGCCCAATGTCCCGCCACATCCCGTAGTTGTACGGGTGTAGGAGTCGGGGTGGGTGTAGGAGTCGGGGTGGGTGTTGGAGTCGGCCCGGGTGTTGGAGTAGGAGTAGGAGTCGGGGTCGGGGTAGGAGTTGGGGTCGGGCTTGGGGTCGGTGGCGGTGTAATCACCTCACTGGCAATAAAGTCAATTAACCCTTTCACCCGATTGGGATTGAGTTGATTTCCGGCAGAAACCAACGTCGTTGTTGTGGCATTTTGCACATCATATCCCCCATTCCCCTGAAAGGTATTACCCCCAGGATCTTGAGCGCTACCCAAATCAGGAACGGATTGGGAAATCACCGTTAAACCATCTTCACTATTATTTTCAATCACGTTTTGCCGCAAAACCGGACGCGATCGATTAGATGCTACAATCCCCGCCCGATTATTACTGAGGCGATTACTAATAATTACGGGGGCTGCATCATCACTGACCGCAATTCCATAACCCGTTTGGTCGCAGACATTACTGCGAATTTCTCCCTTAGAATTTTTTGCCATGGAAATGCCATTAGCATCATTCAATTGGAATACATTACCCTCAATTAAGGGGTTCGCGCTCCCTGTCGCAAAAACACCTTCGCGCTTAGAGCGAGTAAAGGTATTATTGGCAATAACTGGAGCGGCTGATTCAATCCACACAGCAGTCCCACGGCTAAGGGGATTCGTTACCGTCACCCCTCGTAATTGGGAATTGGTATTGAGTCTCAGGGTAATATTTTGTCCAGCAAATGTGGGGCTAATATAACTGCCGCCACCATCAATCGTCATTCCTTGCCCTTTATTGCTTTCACTACCAACAATAGTCACGCCAGAAGGAACAGTCAGAGGAAAAACTTCGCCACTCGATGTATTGTAAGTCCCCGTAGCCAGTTGAATCGTGGTGCCAGAGGGTACATTTTGCAGAGCGCGACTAATGGTTTTGAATGGAGCAGCAGTCGATGCACCAGAATTGCCATCATTGCCCGTTGCGGGATTGACATACAGAATGCTCATGGTGTCAGGTAAAAGAGTAGAGTTAAGGGATACAGACCACCCTATCCAGGGATGATCTAGGGTTAACATGGCCATTCTACAGGGGCGATCGCGCTTTAGGGTTGGGGAATGGCAATCCTAAAGCCAGTTGATGAATGTGAACCATCTAAACTGAAATTCAACATGGTAACTACCGTTATTTGTTTCAATTTACTGATTTCTGCTTTTTGTCTGTGGTTGGCTTGGCGCATTGGGCGACTGAGGAAGCGATTGGCGCGGATTGCGGATGTTTTGGTTATGGCAGAAAAGCGCACCGATCGCGTTCTCTTTCATGCCCCCAATCAAATTATCCGAGGACAACAGGGAAGTCGGTGGGTACGACAACGTTATGCTCTGGTTGCCCAACAATGGGCGCAGGTGGAAAAACTGTTAGCCATTTTAAGTTTAGTTCTAGGAGTTTGGCGAAGACGCTCTAGACATCAGCGCTAGTTTCGGTAAGATATGGGGTAAGAATGAGCATAACTCGGGCTTGCATCCCAAGTTATGCACAGTAATAGCTCGTGGAAAGCGGTGTAGTCTGATGAGGATACTGGCAAGGATATGTCTAAAAATCAATCAGGACAGTTTATTGGGGGTTTGTTGTTGGGAACAGCAGTGGGAGTTGTGACGGGAATTTTAATGGCTCCCCGTAGCGGACAACAGACTCGGAAGATTTTGAAAAAGTCGGTCGCGGCATTACCCGATTTAGCGGAGGATATCTCTACAAGCGTTCAATTTCAAGCGGATCGCCTAGGGGCATCGACTAAAGATACCTGGGAGGATACTCTGACTCGAGTGCGAGAGGCGATCGCTGCTGGAGTCGAAGCGGGTTTGCGCGAGCAAGAAAATCCCTCAATGGCTTCTCGTCCTTTGCACAGTGAAGAACAGAGTGTAGATCCCGATACAGATCAGTCTTTGACTGAGGAGTTTAATTCTTCAGAAGGCTCAACTTATAATAATTCTCTGGATTTACAATAGGTTGAGATTGATTTAAGTTGTTGTATAACAACCGCCAAGGGTAACACCTGGTGTTCTTCCATTGCCTGTTGCCTATCCCCTATTCCCTTTTGCTTTTTTTCTTTCATTCTCTATTCCCTTTTGCTTTTTTTTATTCGTGATCGACCCCCTATTTTGGTTAGGATTATCTATTCTTTTGGTCGCGGTTAGCTTAACCGCCGTGTTGGTTGTGCTAGTTCCCACAGTTAAAGAATTAGCTAGAGCCGCCCGTTCTGCGGAAAAATTGTTTGATACCCTGAGCCGGGAACTCCCACCAACCTTAGAATCCATCCGCTTAACCGGGATAGAAATTAGTGACCTGACGGATGATGTGTCCCAGGGCGTTCAACGAGCTTCACAAGTCGCGAAACAACTTGATCAGAGTATAGAGACCGCCCGCGAACAAGCTAAGGGGGTACAAGTTACGACCAAAAGTGTATTCACTGGCCTAAGAGTGGCTTGGAAACGATTTCAACAACCCAAAAGCTCTAGTAAAACAGATGCGATCGCTAACTCAGATCGCCCCTCTCTTCCCGTAACAGACAATCAACACTACGGAAGCACTCGACGCAAACTCCCCCGACGATCAGTCTCTCCTCTCATGCCCACAGACAAAGACAATTAACAATTAATAATTATTCTCATCTTCCTATCTCCTAGTCCCCTCACTCCCCACTCCTTTCTAAGATAAAAATCTAGTCAAAAATGTAAAGATTTGTTAAGATAATCTCACAAAACGTTCGGCTATTCCCACAACTGACCATTGCACGAGGGGTTAAGGATGAAAAAAACACATAAAAAAACATATTGGCAAACCTGTTTAGCTGGAATTCTAGCGCTTTTGGTTTGGGCGATCGCTCCAGCCGCCCATGCCTACAACAACCCAGAACTCTTACCCGACCTACCCACACCTATCATTGACCTAGGCCGCAACCTCACCGACACCCAAGAAAGCAACCTAGCTGACGACCTCACCCAATTTGAACAACAAACCGGCTGGAAACTGAGAGTCTTAACCCAATTCGATCAAACCCCTGGCCGCGCCGTCAAAGACTTCTGGGGACTCAACGATAAAAGCGTTCTCCTAATCGCCGATGCCAGAGGAGGAAACATCCTCAACTTCAGCGTTGGTGACGATGTCTATAGCCTGCTGCCCCGCACCTTCTGGATTGAACTCCAAACCCGCTACGGTAACCAATTCTTCGTCCGCGACAACGGCTCCGACCAATCCATCATTCAATCCCTCGAATCGATCAAAACCTGCCTTGTCCAAGGCGGATGCAACGTCGTTCCTGGACTTCCCAGAGAACAATGGATTCTCACCCTGATCACCTCCCTCGTTGGTGGAGTAATCTTTGGCTTTGCTGCCATTCCTCGCCAAAATGGGCAAATCTTTGCCTGGCAATGGGCCCTAATCTTCTCTCCCCTGTGGGGCATTCTATTTATTGCCTTCGGTATTGGCCCCGTTGTTTCTCGCACCAGTGAATGGTTACCCCTAGTTCGCAACATCATTGGATTTGCCCTAGGGGCCTTAGTTGCCTACCTCTCTCCCAGCTTTAACCAATCCGAAATCTCAGAAACCTAAACCAGAGTTGCCCAAACTGGTAAGCTAATACCGTAAGCATTCAGTGGTCAGTTCAGGGTAAACTCTACCCTACCCCTCTGAATACTCACTAGCTCACCTAAATCTTGGCTTGCTACTCGAATATGGAATGGCACATCACAGACGCTCTCAGTTTAGGAATCATTGACCGTGAAGTGGGTTCTCACCCTTTTTCACCAGCAGAATACGAAATTGTCCGTCGAGTGATCTACTCCACTGCCGATTTTGAGTACAAGTCCCTAATTCGCTTTTCTGACCAATCTCTTCAATCTGGGGCAGCGGCTTTAGCTGCCCGCACTACAATTGTGGTTGATGTTCCCATGGTACAAGTGGGCATTGCCAAATTAATTCAGGAGACTTTTGCCAATCCAGTCTATTGCAGCATGGAGACCCTCACCCGTCCCCAAAAGGAAAAAACCCAAGTGGCTTGGGGCGTGGAAACCTTAGCGAGACGATACCCAGAAGGGATATTTGTAATTGGTGAATCTCACACAGCTCTGGCTGCCTTAGTGGAATTAGTGGAAACAGAAGTGATTAAACCCGCTTTAATTGTGGGCGCACCAGCAGGTTTTGTGGAAGCAGATGTTACGAAGGGCCGCTTAAACGATTCTCAAGTTCCCCATATTCGCATTGAGGGACGTAAAGGGAGCGCGGTAGTTGCTTCAGCAATTATGAATGGGCTAGTAGACTTGGCGTGGCAAGCCTACGGGCAAGAGGTATAGTTGTTTTAATTTTGCGATTTGTTCTCGTCCAAGTTAATGTAGAGTCGGGCGGGTATAGATTTATTAAGTTGAAGATTTTTTATCAAGATCTAAACATTGTTATTGACATTTGAAAAGAAGGATTCACAGTGATCGCCACCTGTACAGATTAACAAAAGTTGCCAAGACCCACATTATGCTCTGAGATTTTAAGAGTTTTAGCAGATGTCTACTGAAAATAGAGCTAAAATGGAATGTTAAGGCGTGCCCTGACTCTTACAGCTTACATACTTCAGTACGAGAGGAACAGTAACACTGCCATGCAGTGGGTGGACAGGGAACCAGGATGCGAAGAACCCGACAGGTGGACATTAAAAGTAGTCATCCTTTAAAGAGTGTGTAATAACTCATCGGCGGAGTCCCTGGTGTCCCTGAGCAAACACATTATGCTGTAAGTAACTTGCACGCCTTTCACGATCGCAGGGTATGATAACGAAGATTTAACTCTTGTTGCTTCTCAACCATGCCGATTGATTTCCGTAATCTCAATATGCTCGCTGCTTCGATTTTGGTGGAAACCTTAGAGCGTTTGGGCTTAACTACGGTCATCATTTGTCCGGGATCTCGTTCAACTCCCTTAACGGTTGCGTTTGCTGCTCAAACTGGGATCGAAGCAATACCCATATTAGATGAGCGTTCGGCAGCGTTCTTTGCCTTGGGACAGGGGAAAAAATCAGGATTACCGACAGCTTTAGTCTGTACTTCGGGGACAGCAGCAGCTAATTTTTATCCGGCTGTCATTGAAGCAGCAGAAAGTCGAGTCCCTCTACTGTTGTTCACCAGCGATCGCCCTCCGGAATTGCGTCAAACCCATGCCGGGCAGACCATTGACCAAGTGAAGCTCTACGGAAATTATCCCACTTGGCAAACCGAATTGTGTTTACCACATGTGGATCATTTAACTTATCTGCGCCAGGCGATCGCCTATGGATGGGAACGTACCTTAAGTCCGATTCCTGGCCCCGTCCATGTTAATATTCCCTTTCGAGAACCCTTAGCGCCTACTCTGCAACTGGATTTAGGTATTCGTGAAGAACAATTCGATCGCGATAGCTTCTTTGGGTTTTTAAATCCCCATTCTCCCTCGGTATCGAGTATCGAAATCATGCCAGAAGTGGTGAAAACTTGGTGTAATTCTTTGTGCTCTTCCCGTGGCATCATTATTGCAGGAGTCGCTGCCCCCCACAAACCAGAAGCTTATGTAGAGGCGATCGCCCATTTAGCCAAAACCCTCAACTTTCCTGTCCTGGCAGAAGGATTATCCCCCGTTCGCAATTATGCCCATCTGAATCCTTATATTATCTCCACCTACGATCTGATACTACGCAATCCTGAAATTGCCCAAGAATTAGCCCCCGATGTGGTGATTCAAATTGGCGATTTCCCAACCAGTAAAGCATTAAGAAAATGGCTCAAGGGATGTAATCCGCGTCAGTGGATTATCGATCCAAGCTATCAGAATCTCGATCCGCTGCACAACAAAACTCAATTTTGGCGCTGTTCTATTGAACAATTATCCCATTTTCTGCCAGAGCAACCCTCTGAAGCAAACCCCTATTTAGAGCGCTGGTGTGCCTTAGAGCATTGGGGGCGATCGCACTTAGATCGACTCTTAGACAATATTGAAGATTTATTTGAACCCAAAGCCGCTTGGTTACTTTCTCAAATTCTGCCCGAACAGACTCCTATTTTCATTTCTAACAGTATGCCGGTGCGAGATGTGGAATGGTTTTGGACTCCCAACTCCTTAAAAGGGCATCCCTATTTTAATCGTGGAGCCAATGGCATTGATGGCATTCTCTCCACTGCCTTAGGAATTGCCCATCGCCATCAGCAACCCAGCGTTTTACTCACAGGAGATTTAGCCCTCTTGCATGATACCAATGGCTTCCTGGTGCGTCGCCATTTCCAAGGTCATTTAACGATTATTGTCATGAACAACAATGGGGGCGGAATTTTTGAGAATTTACCGATTTCCCAATATAATCCCCCCTTTGAAGAATTCTTTGGTACGCCTCAATCCATTAACTTTGCCCACTTATGCCAGACTTACGAGATTGAGCATCATCGAGTTGAAACTTGGGATGGGTTTGAGTATTATGTATCCCGATTACCAGCTCAGGGCATTCGTGTCTTGGAAATTGCTTGCGATCGCCATTTGGATGCTCAATGGCGTAAGCAAATATTCACAGATTTACACCTTCAAGCTTAGGGGAAACTCAAAACTGGGTTTTTTAAATATTGCGATCGCTCTATTCCTCTACAGGCAGTTTAAACTTAGAGTATTGATCCACCCAATTTCAGCTCCTAGAGTAGACCTGAACGCATACAGGGTCTAAACCATTAGCTTCCCTTCAACAAGATTATGCTCAATCGGAATTCTTCATCTCCCAAGGTTTATCATAATGTGATCGAATTATTAGTCACTGAAGAGGTTCAAGAACAACTCAAGAAAGTTCCTCATAATTTGCAGCCCTACATTGAGCCAGTTGAGGTGGCAACTTATGCTCTCAATCGTTTACCTGCATTATACGCTTCGAGTGAAGAGGGCCAAAAGCGGCAATTAAAATATGCTCGCCAACAGTTACAGGAGCAAATTACCCTCGCTGTGCGCCAAGGTATTATGGCGGTTCAACGCGATCCGATTAGGAATTCTACCCCCCTTTCTTGGATCAGTGACGATCGCTTGGAAGCGGCTCAACGGGCATTGGAGGCGTTACGATTAGTTTTAAATCGCCCTGATTTGTCTTGGGAGACCTTAGTTCCTGTCGTGCGTCAGGCTTTGTATAAGGCGGCTCGGAAACAGAAACACTAATGGGTTAGAAAAAAATGGGGGAGAGGTGCAAAAGCGAGATTAGGGTATGGAGAGATCGCTGAAGCGATCGGTTCGATTATCGCCCTGGGTCACACTCAGGTTAAGATCGGTTTGGCTCAAAAGTAGCAAATCATGACTGAACAACAAACGGTTCCTTACGGCTATTATGCGGCGAAGGAAGCCTACAGTACCTTAGACTGGCGACTGGGCAATGTTCTTGAAGAGGTTCCCGTTGCTCCTTCGACCTTTTGGGATCGCCAAATTCAATATAATCAGCTCGATCTGCATCCGATGTCCTGCACTCTATTTGCGGCCACTGGGGCAATTTCGGATTTAACCGGGTATCGATTTAGTCTGGCTGAGTTTGGGCAATTGATTCAAGAAGCCCGACGCTACGGGTTTTCGGATACTCAGGGATGGTATATTAATCAGGCGGTGGACTTGTTGCGTCGATGGTGGAATAACCGTCGAGAAGCCCTTGTTTCTTATCGAGTCGATATGACCGGCGTGCAACTGGGTTCAGTTCTGGGTAAAGGCTATAGTGTGGTCACTGGTTATCGAGGGAGTGCCCAATATAATGCGGATTTTAATGCCGATGGATTTTTGGATCAAACCTCATTTAGCGATCGCACCTATGGCCATGCAGTGCGGATGACCCAAGACCGCAAAAATCCCAGTTATGCCAGGGTGATGATCGATAATTATTATGGAGTCCAACGGTTTAATAACTATCGTGTCAGAGTTGCCGATATCGGCCCTCTGGTAGAAAACGGTGTGTTTTATTATTCTGGCTATATGTTTGCAACGGAGAAGAAGCGTATGTTTAGAGATGTATTTCCGGATGGTAGAAGTCGATGGTACTATGACGCTTTGGAATGGGCAGTCAAAGAAAACCTGATTAGTGGTTACCAAGATGGAACCTTTCGACCCAATCAATTGGTCACCCGAGCAGAAATGGTGGTGATGCTCAAGCGACTCTATGACAAAATTTCCAGAGAGCAATAGACGCACTGGTCAAAAGCCAAAAGGCAATGGAAGACAACCCAGTTAATCCATGAACCTGATGCTAGTCATTTCTATACCTAGAACCAAAATTCTTAAAATAAGCTGAAGCTAGGGTTTGAAGATCGAACCCTTTTTTGATCCAGAAAGAAATAGTATTATTGCCAACGTTTATCGCGAAAAAAACTACGGAAAGACATTAAAAAAAAACGGGGATCATTGCCAGGATAGGGTTTGCAGTTTTTGAAAAAATCGGTTATGGTGTCAACAATGGAACCCAATTTAGCTAGAGTCTGTAGGACTTAAACCTGTTATGGCAGAAGTCTTGACCAATTGTGAGGAGATATAATGCATATTTTTTGGAGAGCTATTCAAATAACGGGTATAAGTCTGACTACTGTCCTAGTCATAGTGGGCTTACTCCAGTGGGAGAAGTGGGCATGGTCTGCCAGCGACACAAAAACCATGGCCCAACATCAACCCCAAGAAGAAGATCGAGCTTCCAGTTATACAACTTCCAGTAATATAAGTAGTTCAGTAGAGTCTAAATCAACAGCGAATTGGGTAGCTACCAACACCAATCCCCAAACGGGGTCGCTCCTTCCTCCCCATTTACATGAAAACTGGAGTGAGGTAGCGTTAAATCCCTCTAAGGAAACTCAAGTTCGAGACTTGGAATACTGTGTGATTAGTATGGCCCAATTGTCTACAAACAAGTCTCCATTATATGTGCTATCTAGTCCAAGAAAAGATGGGGCGATCGTGGGAGAATTAGAAACCGGAAGATGGCTCAGTATTATGAATGCGACTGACCAATGGTTTGAAATTATTGATCCCACCAAAGGCTGGGTACACCGATCGGATGTTGATAGTAGTTGTAATGAAAAAGTAGAGCGGGTAAACCTAGGGTCACATCAATCTTCAATACGGATTAAAGACCGTATGGTTGGAGTAGGAGTCCACCGCTATATCGTCCATCTGCCCCCTGGAAAAACTTTAAATTTGAAAAACTTAGAAGGGACGATCCCCAGAGTAGTCGATCCTCGTGGGGAACTTTTGACTCAATCATGGGAGACCTCTGAGGAGGGTTTTCCAGAGTGGATCGTACAGCCGATGGAATCGGCAGACTACACGATCGAAGTGGTCTCCCATGATTCTGAGTTAGAGTATTCCTTCTCGGTGGAAATCACTCCCCTTCAGGAATATGCTCAGATACTCAGTCGTTGATAGACTTGATCCAGGTTTCTCAGATGCTGATGGGGGTCGAAGCAAGCGTTAATCTCTTCTGGAGAAAGGGATTGAGTGACCTGGGGATGTTGACTAATCAGAGTCCGAAAGTCTCCCTCTGGATTATTCCAGGCTTGGTGGGCACTTTCTTGGACAATTTTATAGGCTTCTTCGCGCTGTAGACCTTTTTCTACGAGGGCTAAGAGGACTCGTTGGGAGAAGATCACCCCGCCATAAACGTTCATGTTACGCTTCATGTTTTCAGGGTAGACTAAGAGACCTTTCACCAGGTTGATGATTTCACGCATCATAAAGTGAGTCAAAATACAAGCATCTGGGAGAACAACTCGCTCTACGGAACTGTGGGAAATATCGCGCTCGTGCCACAGGGCCACGTTTTCTAAGCTGGCGATCGCATGGCCTCGGATAATTCTGGCTAAACCGGTGAGCCGTTCTGAGCGAATGGGATTGCGTTTATGGGGCATGGCAGAAGACCCCTTTTGCCCTTTCGCAAAGTATTCTTCTACTTCTAGAACATCGGTGCGCTGGAGGTTGCGAATTTCGACGGCAAACCGTTCAATGGAGGCGGTCAGCAGGGCCAGGGTTTGCAGATATTCCGCATGGCGATCGCGGGAAATGACTTGAGTTGAGGCACAATCGGGTTGTAATCCCAACTTTTGACACGCTAACTCTTCTACTTTGGGGTCAATATTGGCATAAGTTCCCACTGCGCCAGAAATTTTACCAACGGCAATTTGGGACTGGAGACGACAAAGGCGATCGCGATGACGCAGAACTTCCGCTAACCATCCCGCTAACTTAAAGCCAAATGTCATGGGTTCGGCATGAATTCCATGCGATCGCCCCACCATTACCGTATCTCGATGTTGGCCGGCTTGATAGCGAATTGCTTGCACCAATTCTTCTACCTGATGTTGGATCAAATCCAAACTAGCCACCATTTGCAGGGCCAAAGCCGTATCCAAGACATCTGAACTGGTTAATCCCAAATGGATATAGCGCCCAGCATCCCCTACATACTCATTGACATTGGTCAAAAAGGCAATCACATCATGACGGACTTCGGCTTCTATTTCTAGCACTCTGTTGAGATCAAATTTGGCTTTCGCTTTGATCTCTTCCACGGCCTGGGCTGGAATATAACCGAGTTCAGCTTGCGCTTCGCAGACCGCAATTTCAACTTGTAACCAAGTCTTTAGCTTAAAGTCATCCGTCCAAATTTCGCCCATTTCGGGCAGAGTATAACGCTCAATCACAGCTTGTGTAGCAGAAGTACAACCGACCTATTTTACCCTTGAAGGGCCGTTTGTGATGATCCGGTTGAATGGATGTGCTAACTTTAAGGACAAGATTGATCCATCTGTCAACCTTGTGGCTTTATTTCTCCTTCTCTACTTCTCCCCAATCCTCTAAATGGTTTGGCAAGCAACGTCTCAATATCTCAAACGCCTTCCCTTACGCCTGGTTTTAGTCGTTCCTTTTGTCGTGCAAATCTGTGCCACTGTGGGATTAGTCGGTTATCTGTCCTATCGCACTGGACAAGAAGCGGTACAAGATTTAGCCGATCAATTAATGACGGAAATTGGCGATCGCGTCGATAGTCATTTGCGCGTCCATCTTGAGTTACCCCATCTGATCAATCAAACCAATGCCGAAGCCATTCGTTTAAACATTCTCAATCTCAATTTCCCCAGACTCCTAGAACGGCAATTTTGGCAACAAACTCAAGTCTTTAATTCCGTCACTTTTATCTATTTTGGCAATCCTAGAGGCGGTCTAATCTTTTCCGGGAAAGGAGACAATGGTCAGTCGATTATCCGCGTAACCGAAAACTTGGTTAGCGGGAATTATTATAAATATTCTGTCGATAGCAAAGGCGATCGAAAAGAACTTTTAGAGACCACAACTTATGATGCTAGAGAGCGTCCTTGGTTTAAGGCTGCACAACTGGCTAAAGAGCCAGTTTGGAGTGACATTTATCTGTTTTTCTCGACCCAAAGTTTAGGGTTAACAGCCAGTCAGCCGGTTTATGATAACCAAGGTGACTTTCAAGGCGTTTTAGGCGTTGATTTATCCTTATCTACTATTAGTCAATTCCTGCAAGACTTAAATATCGGTCAATCGGGGCAAATTTTTATCATGGAGCGCAATGGAGAATTGGTCGCTTCGTCCAATCCAGGGCAAGTCCTTTTCGTCTCCCAATCTAAAGAACAAATTAGAGCCAAGGAAAGTGAGGACATAATCATCAAAAATACCGCACTTTTTCTGGAAGAGGAATTTGGCAATCTTTACAACATTGACCGGCCTCAGAAGCTCGAATTCGATCGAGACAATAATCCCAAATTTCTACAGGTTTCCCCCCTTAAAGATGCCTATGGCTTAGATTGGCTGATTGTAGTCGTTGTGCCAGAATCTGATTTCATGGGCCAGATTCACGACAATACAAAAAATACGGTTGTTTTATGCGCGATCGCTTTACTGATAGCCGTTATTATTGGCATATTAACTGCTCGCTGGGTCACCTATCCCATTTTTGCCTTAAATCGTTCCGCCCAAGCCCTTGCTGCTGGCAATTGGGACTCTCCAGAATTACCCGATCGCTCTGATGAATTAGGACAACTCGCTCTTTCTTTTCATACCATGGCTGAGGAGCTAATTAAAACCTTCTCTATTCTAGACCAAAGTAATAAGGAATTAGAACAGCGTGTTGAAGAAAGAACGGTATCATTAACCACCGCCGAAGCCGAGTTAAGAGGCTTATTTGAAGCGATGACTGAACTTATTTTAGTCTTTAATCGCCAGGGAGATTATGAAAAAATAATTTCCGGCAGTGATGATTTTTTGATACATAGTAGGGAGGTTTTACTCAACCAAAATATTCGGGAGTTTATGGAGCCAGAATTAGTCAATTGGCACTTAGAAAAAATTTCTAAAGTCCTGGAAACAGGAAAAACCCATCGAGTGGAATATCAGATGGTCGTTCGAGGAAAGCAACGCTGGTTTGCGGCTAATGTTTCTCCAGTTTCCGATCAATCTGTGATCTGGGTTGTTCGAGACATAACTCCCCAAAAAGAAGCTCAAGTAGCCTTGGAAAATGCTCTAGCTTTGCAGAAAGCAGTCTTAGAATCTATTGCTGATGGCGTGATAGCGGTTGATCAGTCGGATCGAATTATTGCTTATAATAATCAATTTATCAAAATGTGGAAAATCCCCCCGGAACTTTTAGCCTCTCAAAATGTGCAAGAACAACGCAATTTTTTGGCGCAGCAAGTGGAAGATCCGGTGGCATTCCTCAAACGTCAACGAGAAATGGTTGAGAATCCAAAAGCCGAAGGTACGGGCATTATTCCGTTTAAGGATGGTCGAGTTTTTGAGCAATTTTCTCGTCCTCAGAAAGTTGGCAATCAAATTATGGGACGGGTGTGGGGGTTTCGAGATGTTACGGAGCGCAAGCAAGCAGAAGAAGCCCTCAGACAGGAAAAAGAGCGGTCAGAAAAGCTACTATTGAATATTTTACCCGAGGCGATCGCCGATCAGTTAAAACAAGATCAAAGCTCTTTAGCGGAAGATTTTGAATCGGTGACGATTTTATTTGCTGATATTGTTGGATTTACACCTTTAGCTGCTCAAGTTCAACCCATTCAACTGGTGGATATGCTCAATCAAGTCTTTTCAACTTTTGACCAACTGACGGAAACCTATGGGCTGGAAAAAATTAAAACCATTGGTGATGCGTATATGGTAGCGGGAGGATTGCCCGATCCCATGCCCAATCACTTGGATGTTATGGCTAGGATGGCCTTATCCATGCAAGCGTATATGGGTCAATTTTACACGCCCATGGGGGATAATTTCCAAATCCGGATTGGGATGCATACGGGTTCGGTGATTGCGGGGGTGATTGGGAAAAAGAAATTTATCTATGATTTATGGGGAGATACGGTGAATGTGGCTTCCCGTATGGAGTCGTCTGGAGAACCTGGTAAAATCCAAGTGACTGAAGTGGTTTATGAAGTTTTAAAAGAGCAATATATTTTAGAGAAACGGGGTAAAATCCGGGTTAAAGGAAAAGGGGAAATGGATACTTACTGGTTGGTTTCGCGTAAACCGACGTTCAGATAATGAAGTCGTACTCTTAAGAAAAGCGTCTCATTCCCTTTGTAAAATAGGCTAAACAAAAAGTAGTGAGTCCAGCCATCCCCATAACGTTGAAGGGTCTATTCAATAATAAAAGGATCATGCCGAGTAGTAGAATGCTACTGAATATATATCGACGTTTGAGGAACATGGTTAAACTCACCTTAATTTAATGGACTAACCGAGTAAAGCATCAAATTCAGCTTTTAAGGCTTTGACATCCGCTAGTCTAGCTACCAGTAGGTTATCATTGCCTGCCCGATCTAAGCGCTCTTTCCAATGCTGAATCCCTTCCGCGTTGTTCATCCAGTAATGGATAACGGTATCGACAACTTCATCCAATTCCCAACCCCTAGAGGGAGGAACGGGTTCGACAGATTGCAGAAATGCGTCCAGGGTACATTCATAAGTGGCAACATACTCAGCGCCTTTGCGAGGATCTTCTATAGCTCTCTCTTGTTGATGATTGAAGAAATGTAAGATGGGTGAAACCCCCAAAATGTTAAAGGTATAATTCACCGACTCTCCTCCTGAATCTTAGGGTGCGATCGCGCTTCAATAGCGGATAGACTTGACTATAATCGGCGATCGCCTGCTTTTAAGTAACTAATTGTACGAATTTTGGATCGATCTTGCCACTTTATGTTAAGATCCATAAAATGTAACCTTTGGAGAGGTGGCAGAGTGGTTGAATGCGGCACACTCGAAATGTGTTAACAGTTAATAGCTGTTCGGGGGTTCGAATCCCTTCCTCTCCGTCTTCTTTCTCATAACCATTGTCGATCCCTTAGAGCTAGGCGCTATGATTGGTTCGTTACTTTATGAACTGAATCCTTCCCGTGTCGTCAAAATTGACACACAATTCAAGCAGAGCTAAACGCTCCAACGAGTCTGTTGTTTGCTCTCCTTATCTCCCCATAACAGGCTTGGCGCTGTAAAACGCACCCCACATCAGAAAAACTAACTCACAGCAAATCCATTATAGGGACGCATAGACGGTGCATGATAAGCCAAAACAATGCGATCTTTTCGGATTCCCCGTTCTGTCAGTTCATTGGCAACTCCCACTTCAGTTCCATCATACTCAATCCAAATTTTTCCATCTTTAATATCAATATGAATCAAAGCACCATAAACGCGCCGTTTGTTCATCCATCCCGTCCGCACGACTTGATAGCGATCGCGCTCTAGATCAAAGACAACGCCAATTTCTACCTCCCCAAAGATCGGTTGAACTTGACTATGACAAAGTAAAATCTCTTGAACAATTTGACGATAGGTTTCTATTTTATCCATTGCAGAATACCTGTATTTTCAACATCGTAAATGAGCAAATGTAGTTGATATTCCCGGACTCCTTCTTCAATAAATCTGAGACGAAAGAATTCATCATAGGTTTGATGGGGTACGGCCAAATACAGGGTACGTGATGGATCTTGTACTCTCAGAGCGCGTCGATAATTGAGATATTGACCGACGGCTGTGTGAAATTCAGAAATGGCAGAGGGGTTAATGAAACTCTTCACCTCTACAGCAATTTTCTCGCGATCTCGTTCAGCCGCCAAGAGGAGTTCAGCACCCAAGTCAATTTGCATTTGTACCTCTCCATAATCAAGAGGAAATGGATCGTGGGTAATCAGCCACCCTTGAGCAACCAAGGCATCTTTGACCACAGAGTGGAAAATATCTCTAGCCATAGCATGATACAAGCCTTATTCTTGGAGCTTCCTCTATTTTAGAGTGATTTGCCCTAAATCGAGCCGCTCACTTCATCCAATGAAGTCCATTCCAGGGTATCCCCCAATTGTTCCCCCGTGTGGTAGGCAGCCAGGAGAATTTCTGAAGTTTTTCCCCAAGCAATTTGACCAGTTTTATCAATACCGATCGCACCTAAATCCCGTTTATTAGCTTTGGATTCGGTCATGGTTTTTTCAAAAGCAGCCCCTAAAGACAGTCCATCAGTGACGCGCACTACAATGCGAGCCGCAATACATTCATTAATAATATCTTCGCCAATACCTGTACAACTAATTCCAGCATCAGAGGTGGCATAATTGCCGGCAGGCATGGCAGAATCACTAACACGCCCAATATATTCAAATCCTTTGCCACCGGTGGAGGTTCCAGCGGCAATTTTTCCTTGGTTATCGAGGGCAACTACACCAATCGTTCCAGTCCCCGGAGCAGGACTAGCCAGCACATTCGCCATACTACGGCTAAAGTTATCTTTACGGTCTTGTAACCATTCATTTAAGCGCAAATCCGTTAGGGGATTATGAATGGGGAGTTGTAATTCTCGCACCAATTCCATGGCTCCGACATCGGAGAGAATGCGATCGCTTTTGTCTTGCAGAACTTTAGCTAAATCAACGGGATTTTTGACCCGCGAAACGTTGATTACACCGCTAAAGGTTTGCGTTTCTCCCTCCATCAGGGAGGCACTCATGCGAATTTGACCATCTGATTGCAAGACGGAACCCGTTCCAGCATTGTAACGAGGATCGTCTTCGAGCAGACGACAACCTTGAATCACGGCTTCTAAGGCAGGCGTGCCCGCTTCTAAAGTGGCGTATACTTGTTTGAGAATTTCATAAAGGGATTGGCGGACGGCTTCAACGCCTCCTTTTCCTTGTAGGGAACTGCCTGCACCTCCATGAATGATCAGTTTGGGTTGGTGAGTGGAATTAGTCATAAGTCAATGAGGATAGTATAGGGAGATAGAGGGATGGGGAGATAGGGGGATGGGGAAATAGGGGGAATAACATTCAGAGTTCTTTAATTTTGTCCGTCCCCGCTTCTGTGTGTCTCCGCGTCTGGAGCATTTCTCCATTCCCCACTCTACCGCTTAACACTCTGGCGATCGCGGCGACAGCGTTCGGAACAGTATTTGACCTCATCCCAACATTTAGCCCATTTCTTGCGCCAAGTAAAGGGGCGATGACAAACTGGGCAGATTTTGGTTGGCAGATCGGATTTTAATCGTTGGCGAGCCATGGTAAGTTGACAGTAAAGTTTTTTTTATTCATTGTAGGGATAACTTAGCCTTGTGTATTAACGGATGAACGATCGCCCCAAGCTCTCAGCGATTAAAATTGTTTTAGTCGAGCCATCTGGCCCCTTAAATGTGGGATCGATCGCCCGTATCATGAAAAATATGGGCTTAAGTCAATTGGTATTAGTTAATCCTCAATGCGATCTTCAGAGTCCAGAAGCCAAACAAATGGCAGTTCATGCTCAGGAAATCTTGAGTTCTGCCCAGGTGGTGGATTCTCTACCCGAAGCCTTGCAGAATTGTCAAAAAGTAGCAGCGACGATGGGACGCACCATCAGTTTACCAACAGCACTGGAAACCCCCAATACTTTAGTTCCTTGGCTTCTTAGTGGTGAAAGCGCCCTCATATTTGGCCGAGAAGACCGGGGGTTAACGAATGAAGAGCTGAATTTAGCACAACGTTTTGTGCAAATTCCCTCTCATCCCGTCTATCCTTCTCTGAATTTAGCTCAATCGGTCGCCATTTGCTGCTATGAACTGTATCGGTGTACCCTGGAAACGCAGACAGAAGAGGTTAATTCTAGCGCGTCCAATCTTGCCTCACGGCAGGTTCTAGAAGCCTATTACGATCACTTAGAATCTCTGTTATTGGAGATTGGTTATTTGTATCCCCATACCGCTAATCGACGGATGGAAAAACTGAAACGGTTTTATAATCGTGCTTATCCGACAGAAGCAGACGTGGCGATGCTCCGGGGAATACTCTCTCAGGTACAATGGGCGATCTCCAACGCTTCCCCATCCAAGGGTTCATCGTAGAATAATCAAAGCACAGAAATCTTGCGATCGGAGGCGAAACTAACCCACTCGATGCGAGGTCTGAGTCAGTAAAGTCTGCAACAATCTAATGGATATTTTGGTGGGTTCATTTACAGTTATGATCCGTGTGATAAGGAGTCGTTGATGGCGAAATCAGGAGCAAGAAAGGGAGTGGACCGCACTCAACGTCTCGGATCTGGTCAAGGGAAAACTCATTTACCAAAACAGGGATCGAGTCGGTATCACGGGAGAATGTCTTTGCCAAAGCAAGGAAAACCGACGTTGAAACGGAGGCGGCGATCGCCACTGCAACAGGTACTGTTATCGGTATTAGATAAAATTTTACCCGGAGGCAAGCGTGATTCTACTGCTCCAGTGAAGCGTTCGAGGGAAACAGGGCGATCGCCACAATCCCATGCTGCACAACCGATTCCCCCCTTGAAAGTCGAGAGCGATCCCTTAATCTCCCCTGTGCGTTGGGGTTCCCAGAAACCGCAACGGAAATCGCCCCTGAGAAAGGGAGAAGCCTCTTCAGCCCAGATCCCCAAGGCTCTTTCTCGTCAGCGTTCGCCCGATCCCAAAAGTTTGAGTGGGATCAAGGCAGAGCAAGGTAAGAAGGATAAGGTGCGATCGCACCGCAACCGTCGGAATCGCACCTTAAACCGCCCAAAACCTACTCCAGTCTCGCCTTTGATGTATGCAACGCGATTTTTAATTTTGGGGGTGGGGATCTGTGCGATCGCGGGAACTCTACTCTCAGCCTCCGATCCCGAAAGTATGACGTTTTGGGGACTGAAGTTAGCCTCTACCGATACCCTCTTGAATCATGCTGGAGAAAACACGGATGCCGATGTGAGTGATACCACAGATGCCTTGTTGCGGGAAAATCTTTCTCGTCAATATCCCTCACCAACGAATCCCCAAGCACTCTATTTAGAAACGGAGTTGACAGCGCTCAAAAATCAGATTCAAGCCTTAGCCAGTCAAAGCCCTGAGTTTAAACCTGGAGTATTTGTTTTAGATTTAGATACGGCCGGTTATGTTGATATGCAGGGGACACTGGCTTTTTCCTCTGCAAGTACCATTAAACTCCCCATTTTATTAGCCTTCTTTCAAGCTGTAGATGCCGGTACCATTCGACTCGATGAAACCTTAACCCTCAAAGAAGTCCATCGTGCTGGAGGATCGGGGAGTTTGCAATACGATCCCGTAGGCAGTGAATATACAGCCCTAGAAGTGGCAACTTGGATGATGACTATTAGTGATAACACTGCTACAAATATCATTATTGAGCGCTTAGGAGGGATGGTACAGGTTAATCAGAGCTTTAGCCGTTGGGGACTTCAGCAAACAGTTCTGCGGGATTGGTTACCGGATTTAGACGGTAAAAATACCACATCACCCCGTGAGTTGGCCCAGGTGATGGCGATGATACATCAGGGGGATGTCGTGTCTTTGAAATCCCGCGATCGCATGATTGATATTATGCGCCAAACCGAAACCAGCGTTCTCCTCGAACAAGGCTTAGGAGCAGGAGCCACGATTGCCCATAAAACCGGTGATATTGGTAAACTCTTAGGCGATGTCGGTCTCATCGATCTACCCAGTGGCAAACGGTACATTGCCGCCGTTTTAGTCGAACGCCCCCATAATGATTATGGTGCAGCCAATCTGATTGGTGACATTTCCCACCTAGCCTACGAACACATGCAAGCGCCCCCCGTAACCCCCAGTGTTAACCCTGGGACATTAGAAGAACTCCCCGTTGAGTTTCCCGAAGCCACGGCTCGGCGCTATCGGTAATCTTCCTGCTATATTGCCTATTCCCTAGGGCGAAGCGCTATAACTGGGAATCACACAATGTAGGGGCAAAAAATCTTTCGCCCCTCCAAATACCTAATCTTCTTTAGGAATAAAGTTCAAAGCTGCTGAATTCATACAATAGCGTAACCCAGTTGGCGCAGGGCCATCGGGAAAGACATGGCCAAGATGGGCATCACAAGCAGCACACAGAACTTCAGTACGCTTCATGAACAAGCTCCAATCCGCTTTGGTGGCAATATGTTCTTCCTGACTAGGGGCCCAAAAACTAGGCCAACCCGTACCCGAATCATATTTAGTCTCTGAGGTAAACAATTCTGTCCCGCAACAGATGCATTGGTAGGTTCCGGGTTTTTTGTTGTCATGGTAAGCACCGGTAAATGCCCGTTCTGTACCCTTCTTGCGGGTGACCTTGAATTGCTCAGGACTCAATTGGGCCATCCATTCGGCTTCGGATTTAGAGATTTTTTCCACTGGCTTCACCATACAGGATAATAGGGTTAAGATTCCATTTTGATCCTAATCACTTTTGCCTGATTGCACTAGGTGAGGATTACCCGATCGCACCCCATTCGTCAACCGTTCTGTAAAACTTATAGTCATTTTTGGTGATCGCTCAAAGCTAGATTTAGTCTGTTGTTCACTCCTCCATTCCCCCAAGGAGAGCGCAAAGCGCTGTAAGTTTAAGTTCCGATGGTAATAGCCAAGACCAATTGGTCAACTGTCCTGAGGGCGATCGCCTCAACCCGTCTTTACAGAACCTTTTACCTCCGGTTGGCTTGAACCTGCGTTAAAAGTGGCACGGTCTGAACCCCATTGAATACGCAATTAGGCGAGAGTACAGATATCAACTCAGACCGGAGCATCAGGGTTATGCAACGCCAACTTCTATCCATCACCACTCTATTGTTCAGTTTAACCACCTGCCTGCCTCTCAAGGCTCAAACTCTGCCCTCAGAACAGCAATTTTCTCCACAAACCATCCGCGCTCGACTGGAAACGATTGATACTACCCCCAAAACGGCTGAATACTATGAAGGCTTTAATGAAGGCTTCAATGAAGGATTTGAAGCTGGTTTAGCTGCCAAAAAAGCCAATCAACCTAACCAAAATAATTATCAGATGTTGATGAATTCTAATCCTCGCCCCCTGATCCAAGGATGGGCAGAAGGCTATGTTAAGGGCTACGAAGAAGGCTATGAATATGGCGATCCGATACGCTAGGGAGTAGGGAGTGAGAACACAGTTGACGGTTGAGAGTTGATCGTTAATAATTGAGTGTTAACGCTCTCCCATCTTCCTCGTCCTCCCCATCTGCGCGTCCCCATTCTCCAATTTCCTATGACCTCTGTGTTACCTTCCAACTCAACCTGGTATCACCACAACCGACGGGTCTTAATGGAAGGAATCGAACGCATCCAAACGATTCTAGAATATTTTCAAGAAAACCAACACACCCTCTTACTAGAACCGGTAATGTGGCCCATCGATTCTAGTCTGGATTCCCTACAAAATCACTTTGGTCTCTCTAGTTTTGAGCTAGATATTCTGCTCTTATGTGCGGGATGCGAACTCAATTCTGCCATCAGTCAAATCTGTGCAGAAATCCGGGGAAATGCTAATCTCAATTCTCCCAGCTTAATGTTAGCTTTGGCTGCTTTACCCGACTCAAACTTAAATGTGGTCTCCCCCGATCGCCCTTTGCTCGGTTGGCAACTCATTACTCTAGACTCCCATGTTACTCTCACCCAAGCGTCGCTCAAACTCGACCCTCGTATTCTCTGCTATCTTCTGGGAGAACAACCCATCGATTCCGCTTTGCAAGGGATAGTTAGATCCGGGTTCAATTCTCAGAGAATGGTTTTAGCAGATTCTCATAACGCTATTGTTGAAAAAATCCTCAGTTCTTGGATCAATCACGACGGGAGATTAGACCTTCCTGTATGGCAACTGTATGGTTCAGATATCCAAACCATTTATCAAATTGCTGGGGCGATCGCCGAACAAGCCAATTTTGATTTACAAGTGCTATCCGTCCAGAGTTTACCCTCCGAAATCAGAGAGCTGGATCGGTTACAACTCCTTTGGGAACGGGAGAGCTTGTTAGGAGAGCGTATTTTATTCATTGATGCCTATGATTTTTCTTCAGACAATCCAGCCCGCTATCAGGCGCTCAAGCATTGTATAGAATCAATTAAAACCCCCTTAATTATTGGCTCTCAAGACCGCTATTCCAGTCAACGACGCACCCTAATTACCTATCCCATCCCCCCCCTCACCTATGACGAACGCAAACACCTTTGGCAAGAACATCTAGGGGATCTCGCTCCCCAACTGAATGGTCAATTAGAGCGCCTAGCCGGTCAATTTTATGTCAACGTGAATACCATTCAAGCAGCTACCCAACAGATTTTGCATAGCGCCCCCACGGAACCCGATCGCCTCAGTCAAGCCTTATGGAATATTTGTCGGTTGCAAGCACGACCTCGTTTAGAAGAAGTCGCGCAGTATATTCACCCCAAAGCCTCTTGGGAAGATCTCGTGTTACCGGAGGGTCTGAAATCGATGTTACAAGAAATGGCCGCCCACTTGCGCCAACGGGTGAAGGTACAGGAAGAATGGGGCTTTCGAGCCAAAAATAGTCGCGGTTTGGGCTTGAGTGCCTTATTTGCTGGGGGGAGTGGAACCGGTAAAACCATGGCGGCGGAGGTGTTGGGCCATGAGTTAGAATTGGATATCTTTCGCATTGATATTAGTGCAGTTACGAGTAAATATATCGGTGAAACTGAAAAGAATTTACAGCAAATTTTTGATGCGGCGGAAGTGGGCGGGACAATTTTACTCTTTGATGAGGCAGATGCATTGTTTGGCAAACGGACTGAAGTTAAGGATAGCCGCGATCGCTACGCCAATATCGAAGTCAGTTATCTCCTGCAACGGATGGAAGCCTATCAAGGACTAGCCATCCTCACCACCAACCTCAAAGATTCCATCGATCAGGCCTTTTTACGTCGCATTCCCTTTGTTCTCAACTTCCCCTTTCCCAACAAAGAAGCACGAGCCGAAATCTGGCGGCGAGTCTTTCCCCAAAAAACGCCCACAGACGGCTTAAACTACGAACGCCTCGCCCAACTCAACGTCACCGGAGGCAACATTCGCAGCATTGCCCTCAATGCCGCAGTTCTTGCTGCCGATGCAGACGAACCCGTACGCATGGAACATATTTTCAGCGCTACCCAAACCGAATACATTAAATTAGGTGCATTGCTCACCAGTTCCGAAACCAGAGGTTGGTTTAAGTCCAGTTAACGGCAGCGCCAGCAAAGAAATGGCATCATTAAGAAAGACCCTAAATGAATTGTGGATACTCAAATCCTGAGTACGACAAGTAGGGGCGAAAAATTTTTCGCCCCTACTGCCTTTTGCCTAGTCCGTTCATGTCCGCCATAGCAGAAAGCGCCATCATTTTTATACGCGATCATCATCAACCCCTATGCCTACCTATACCGGAATCTCTAGCGAAGCCTTCCGTCATCCCCTAGACTGGGAAGCTGAACAAACCTTACGCAGTTTCCCTGGATTTGATTTACTCGCTCGTAAGTTTGTAGAATTTCTTGCTGAACGTCCGCAGTATATTTACTCGATGGGTAACTACGTCCAAGTCGGGCCGCGCCAGTATTCAACGATTTACCAACTGTTTCGGGAAGCGGTCCGCGATCTAGATGTTTCCCCTGAACCGGGTTTATTTGTCTCTCAAAATGCTCAAGTCAATAGTTATGCTTTAGGCCAGGATAATCCGTTTATTGTGATTAATACAGGTTTATTAGATTTGATGACTGAAGGGGAGATTAAAACTGTCCTTGCCCACGAACTCGGTCATATTAAGTGCGGCCACACCATTTTAATTCAGATGGCCATTTGGGTAATGAGTGCAGCAGAGGCGATCGGCCAAATGACCTTTGGCTTAAGCAATGTAGTCATTAGTATCAGTCTGCTCTATGCCTTTTATGAATGGCGACGCAAAGCTGAATTATCCTCAGATCGTGCGGCTCTGTTAGTAACTGACGACTTACCCCTTGTCATGAATACCATGATGAAAATGGCAGGCGGATCGAGTAAATACGGGCATGAAGTTAACCTGCAAGAATTTATTCGCCAATCTCAAAGCTATCAAGACCTCGATCGCGATAATCTCAATCAAGTTTATAAATTTCTTCTGTACAATGGGGGTCAGGGAACCTTCTTAAGTCATCCTTTCCCCGTTGACCGGCTCCACTATCTGCAAGCCTGGTATGATTCTCCAGAGTATGCCCAGATTCGTCAAGGGAATTATCGCCAACAAACTGCCGAAGGATCTGTCAATGTAGACTCCCAAGAACCCCAGTCTAGCCAAACTGAAGCTGAAGAGCTACGTCATCAACTTGAAGAGTTACAACAAGAAATTGAGCGACTCAAAACCCAAAAACAGAATAACTCTAGCAACCGTCAAGGCGGTTAGGACTTTCTTAAATGCTCAAGTCTAGCACCCATAAACGATTGCCGATTCGATTGCCATGTCACTGGTGATTCTGGTTGTTGAAGATGATTTGGGAACACGCCTCGCTATTCAAGACTATTTAGAACAGGGGGGCTATTCGGTGATCCTAGCGGCACATGGAAAAGAAGCCCTGCAACAGGTTGAACAATATCATCCCTATTTAATCGTCACAGATATTGCCATGCCCTTGATGGATGGCTATGAATTGGTGCGACAAATCCGTAAAAAACCTGAATTTCGTCTTTTACCTGTAGTTTTCTTGACGGCTCGCACTGCCATGGAAGACCGCATTCGCGGCTATCAGCTAGGATGTGATGTTTATTTACCTAAACCCTTTGAACTCGAAGAGCTAGGGGCAGTGGTGCGGAATTTAATCGAACGCTATTCGTTAATGATGCAGGCAACGTCTAAAGCCCCTAATCTAGCACTTCCTTCTCCTCCAGAACCAGCGATCCAAAAGGTTATGTCTTCCGATCTGGCTCTGACAGAACGAGAATGGGATGTGTTGCATTTACTCACCAGTGGCTTATCCAATGTACAAATTGGCCAGAGTTTACACCTGAGTCCACGAACGATTGAAAAATATGTGAGTAGCTTATTGCGCAAAACCTTAACCAATAACCGAGCGGAATTGGTTCACTATGCCATGCAACACCGGTTGATTGAATAGGGGGTACTTTGCGCTAGGGAGTAGTGAGGATGGGGAGACACTCCAGACATGGAGAATTAGGGATTACCCATAATTTTTAATTATTGATTCAGATAACAATCCCTCACAAGCATCCATAAGCAAATCAATCACTTGATTAAACCCTTCTGGACCACCATAATAGGGGTCTGGAACTTCAGAAATATTGGGGTGACGAGTGCAGAACTCACACATTAAGCGCACTTTATCTTTGTAGCGATCGCCCTCGTCTAAATACAGAATATTACGATAGTTTTCCTTGTCCATTGCCAGGATCAAGTCAAATTCTTCAAAGTCTTCCTTCTTGAACTGACGCGCTCTTCCCTTAAGCTCAATGCCTTGTTCCGCTGCTGCGGCTGCCATTCTTCGGTCTGGATAGCTGCCAATATGATAGGCACTTGTGCCAGCCGAATCACAAACCATTTTCTCTTCTAAACCCTGTTGGGCGATCAAATGATTCATGATATTCTCGGCAGAAGGCGATCGACAAATATTGCCTAGACAAACAAATAACAGCTTATACGGCATTCTCTTTACAGCAGTTCTATCGAGTAACGACAAAAGGGGGTTATGGCGATCTGTTCCCTCGAAGATCCCAGAGCCATCAACCCCTAATGGAAAATTATCACATGCCCGGCAGATTTAAACCTTCCGTCAAAGCTTCCATCCTTTCTTTCATAGTCGTTGTAGACTTATTGTAAGCATCCTTCATCGCTGCGGTAACCAAGTCTGAGACCACATCCGCCCCTTCTCCCAAAACTTCAGGGGCAATGGTTACGCGCTGGGGATTTTGGTTGCCATTCATGACAACTTTGACAAGTCCACCGCCCGCTTCACCCTCAACTTCGAGTTGCTCTAGCTCTTCTTGGAGTTGCTTTGCGCCCTCTTGAACCTGTTGAGCTTTCTTGAATGCTTCGGTCAGCTCTTTCATTTTTCCTAAACCGAAGCCAAATCCCTGTCCTTTTGACATAATTGATTACTCTAATGGTGGTTGTTCTGCTTTCCTACGCTATTCTACCCACAGTTGGCTCAGGCATAACCAAAACCGACCTAAAAAACTTGAGTTTGGCCGAGTTGGAACCTAAACCCCTGGGGGCTTTCCATTACTGGTTAAAATTTCCTACAATTTTCACTTCGGGTTTCAATCGGATCGACCATCGCCGATCTACTTGTTCCTGAACATAGTGAATCAACTGATAAATATCACTGGCTGTTGCCCGGCCACAGTTGAGGATAAAGTTGGCATGGAGTTCAGAAACTTGTGCATCTCCAATTTTATAGCCCTTCAACCCAGCTTGTTCAATCAGTCGAGCTGCTTTTTGGGGTTCAGGATTGCGGAATACACTACCACAACTGGGTAGGTGATAGGGTTGGGTGGCGTGACGTTGATGGAGATGGGTATTGGTGGTTGTGATGATGGCTTGGGGATCGTGGGTGGGCTTGAGTTGAAATCGAGCCTGAGTTACGGTGTAGTTAGATCCTTGTAGGATAGAGCTGCGGTAACTATATTCCAGGTCAGCTTTCATCAAGGTTTGGTGAACTCCATTACCAGCGATCACTTGAATATCCGTGAGGATATCGGCCATACAGCTTTTGTGGGCCCCAGCATTCATGACTACCGCGCCACCGACAGTTCCTGGAATCCCGATCGCCCATTCAAGTCCAGACCACCCTCGACGAGCCACTTGTCGAGCTAGATAGGCTAAGGATACTCCCGCATCTACCCTCACTTGGGCGTTTTGGTCATCATACTCAATATTCCGCAGGTTGCGAGTCCCGATTACCAGTCCAGGTAATCCATCATCACTGATTAATAGGTTTGATCCTGCCCCAATTGTAGTTACAGGTAGGGATTTGCTTTTCGCCCAAGCTAAACTCGTGAGTAATTCTGATTCTGATTGAGGAGCTACATACCATTGAGCTGGCCCACCCACGCGAAATGAGGTTAACCCAGCTAGGGACACATGGCTTTGAATCATACTCGGTTGAGCAATCATAACCTCTGTCGGTTTAAGTTTCATGCCTTCAGGAGAAATCTGAGTGAGGCCACAAGCACTTTTGAGTTTAGGGGGATCGTAGGAAATTGTCATTGGTTTTCATCAATGGTGTATGGGCAGGTGGAGGAAGTGAAGAGAATGTGAAGCTTTACGCTGAATGAGTGATGAGTTTGGGAATGATTTGGTTTAAGTTCCCGGCTCCGAGAAAAACAGCATAATCTCCAGGTTGTAAGTGGGCGACCAAATAGTTTTCAACGTCTTTGAGGGTGGGTTGATAGGAGACTCGATCGTGATATTCACCGATGACCTGAGCTACAGTTTCACCCTGGAAGCGGTCTAAATTGGCTTCTCCTGCACTATAGACATCTGTTACCACCACTTGATTGGCTTGTCCGAAGGATTGGGCAAATTCAGTCAGAAACATTTGGGTTCGACTGTAGCGGTGGGGTTGGAAGATAGCGATGACGCGTTGGTCTTTGGCTCTTAGACTAGCTGCGGCTAAAGTGGCTTGAATTTCACTTGGATGGTGAGCATAGTCATCAATGAGCATACTGCCCTTAAATTCTCCTCGGTATTCAAAGCGCCGTTTTGCTCCCTCAAAAGAGGACAGGGCCTCCTGAAGGGTGGAAAATGGGATTCCTAAATAACGAGCTACGGCGATCGCCGCCAGTGCGTTGCTAAGATTGTGCTGGCCCAATAGGGGAATTTCAATCTCCCCTAACAACTGACCTCGCTCCCATACCCTCGCCTGGGTTCCTTGGGAGGTATAGATAATTCGATCGACGCTGTACGCTGCCCCTGACTCTAAATTTAAGCTATAGCTAATGGTTGGATGGATGCGATCGCGCACAATTGGACAATCGATGCATCCCACTAATGTTTTACACTGTTTCTTGAATCTTTCAAAGGTTTCAATGACCTGATCGAGACTTTGGTAATGATCTGGGTGATCCAATTCTATATTGGTAACGACTCCAATTTCTGCTGCAATTTTAACCAGAGAACCATCGGATTCATCCGCTTCTGCGACTAAAAATTCTCCTTGGCCAAATCGTGCATTGCCTTCCCAGGCCTTTACTTCTCCGCCAATGATAATGGTAGGATCTAACGCGGCTCGAAGTAAGAGATAACCGATTAAACTACTGGTGGTGGTTTTACCATGGGTTCCGGCAACGGCTACACTGCGATAGTCTTGGATGAGGGCGGCAAGAACATCAGATCGATGAAAAATGGGACAGCCTAATTCTAGGGCTGCTTTATATTCTGCGTTATTGGTATTGATGGCAGTTGAGCAAATGACTTGGGGTAGGTGCCCGTTCCTGTTGTCGCTCGAATTTCTCTCTTTCAGAGCTGTGGCGATCGCTTTTCCTTGCTCTGAGGAGCGATCGGTCACAGAATGATAGATCTCCAAGTTTTTGCCTTCTTGAGAGCCAAAAATCTGAGTTCCTATTTCCTGTAACCTTTCGGTAATATGGGATAAGCGGATGTCTGAACCCGACACTGGTAGGTTCCGTTTAGCTAGTATATACGCTAAAGCTGACATTCCAATCCCCCCTATTCCTATAAAATGGAACGGTTTGCCGCCAAAGTCTATCGAACTTAGCATTTTTTTCCTCACACACCACACCAATAACACGCGATATCATATTTCAGTATTTGCTTTCATGGCAATACTATGCCACAAAATCTCCAATCAGTTCTTGAGAATGACCTTGGGTTTCTCATACCGGGTTGATTTCTCTACAAAAGATAGACTTGTTTCGGTTTTCATGACTTTTGTGATATGATGATAGGCTTTTATCTTGTTTTTCTCTAGCGGTTCATCAAGTTCCGGAAATTAAACCTCATCTTCTCAAGAACTCGGTGCCCTTTTATGGTATCTTCAGATCGAACAGGCTTCCTTATGCTCAGGAAGCTCACTCAATTCTGGAAGGTTTTCTAGAGTAGAGGATCAATACCAGAAGCTGGCTCAGGTTAGCAATGCTCCATTGGACTTAAGTTTGGGATCGCTTAAGTAGATTTCCTTCATCGGTGGGTGGCGATCTCCAGCGATCGCCCCAAAGTTGAGTAGTGTTTTCTACTGAGTTTCGGGGGTCAATCCGGAAAAAAAATATCCATTACGATCCCAAATCCGGATCTCCTGATTAAGGAAAATGAGAGCAAATTCTGTAGAGCAATCAAACTTGATGGGCCTTGTTCCTGTCGGTTTAACGTCAAAATAAACATTCAGCAATTCGCTTAAAAATACTTGGTTGAAGAAATAGAGGGCAAGACGAAGTGATTAGAGTAGCAATTAACGGTTTTGGTCGGATTGGACGGAACTTCATGCGGTGCTGGGCAGGCAGAGAAAACAGCAACTTGGAAGTTGTGGGTATTAATGATACTTCCGATCCGAGAACAAACGCCCATTTGCTCAAATATGACTCCATGTTGGGCACGTTTGATGCAGATATATCGGCGGACGAAAATTCCTTAACGGTCAATGGAAAAACAGTAAAATGTGTTTCCGATCGCAACCCCCTAAACTTACCCTGGGCAGAATGGGGAGTGGATTTAATTATTGAATCCACAGGTGTATTTGTGACGGAAGAAGGAGCATCTAAGCATTTACAAGCGGGTGCGAAAAAAGTTCTGATTACGGCTCCCGGAAAAGGAGGACATATCGGAACTTTTGTCGTGGGAGTTAACGATGCACAATATCGGCATGAAGACTATAAAGTTGTGAGTAATGCCAGTTGTACCACCAACTGTTTAGCTCCGTTTGCCAAGGTTCTCCATGAGAAATTTAGCATTATCAAGGGAACCATGACCACCACCCATAGTTATACGGGTGACCAACGCCTGCTAGATGCCTCTCACCGGGATGTGCGTCGCGCTAGAGCTGCTGCTCTGAATATTGTTCCCACCTCTACCGGAGCAGCTAAAGCGGTAGCTCTGGTCATTCCTGAATTAAAAGGAAAGCTCAATGGAATTGCTATGCGGGTTCCCACTCCCAACGTATCTGTTGTAGATTTAGTGGTTCAAGTAGAGAAAAAGACCTTTGTAGAAGAGGTCAACGAAGTGCTGCAAGAAGCGGCTGAAGGCCCCCTGAAAGGCATTCTCGAATATAGCGATCTACCCTTAGTCTCCTGTGATTATCGCGGTCATGATGCATCTTCTATTGTGGATGCCAGCTTAACCATGGTCATGGATGGCGATATGGTCAAAGTAATTGCTTGGTATGACAATGAGTGGGGCTATTCTCAGCGAGTTGTAGATTTAGCTGAAGTGGTAGCTAAGAATTGGCAAGCCTAGAGTACTAGAGAGTCGGGTTGTACTAGCTCAAAGGCAATAGATTAAGATTGATACCATCATGATTGGTCTATTGTAGTGGTGGGTTTGAAATCCACCACTACAACCCGGTCTCATTGTTCATTGAATCCACGATATTACCAAAGTGGATCGCTCTCAAGATTGACGGTGATTTCGTCTGTGCCTGCGGGAACGCCACTAATACAGGCACAGAGATTAGGACCCCCTAAAATTTCCACTTCGCAAGCATGACAAGACCCCATTAAACACCCTGTGGGAATCGTCACCCCAGCCCGTCGAGCCACTTCTAACAAGGGTTCTCCCACTTCAGCTTTAACGGTAACCTCATCGGGCAAAAACCGAACGGCGATCGCCTTACCCATTATTTTCTCCTCAACTGTAAACCGGACAAATTATGAAAGAAGCGGCCGAATATTCAAATATTCTGCCACTTGATCGCTGAGAATATCTAACACGAATTCTCGCTGTTCCCGATAATTGGGAACCCCTGTAGGCAATGCTAACAAACCTCGCTGCTTGCGCAACCGATTTAACCACATCCTTCGCCAGGGACCATTATCAAAAATGCCATGTAAATAGGTTCCCCAAATGCCTTGATTCCGATCGACCATCCCCAAGGATTGATCGTCAAACAAATAATAGTAACCGTCATCAGAGAGTACACTGGTGCGTCCTTGATGAATTTCAAATCCAGTAATGGGTAATCCTTCTTCAGGATAGTGGGAAGTCACGGATCGCTGGCGAGCAACTTTTTTGCCGAAAAGTACGGTTTGAATAGGCAATAAATCCAAACCTAGATACCGACCTTCTTCCCCTTCAAAGCCTTCCGGATCGGCAATCATTTTACCTAGCATTTGAAAGCCACCACAAATGCCCAATAGGGTTCCACCACTAGCGGCATAATCCTGTAACTCTTGGGCCATACCACTTTTGCGCAACGCCATCAAATCAGAGATGGTTGTCTTAGAACCCGGAATAATCACTGCATCTGGATATCCCAAGGACTCATGGAGACTCACATATTTGATCTGCACACTGGCTTCTGAATCGAGGGGATCAAAATCGGTAAAATTAGCAATATGGGGTAAGCGTAGCACGGCGATTGTTAGATCGGCTGACCCTTTGGATTTTCCCCCATCTCGTTCGAGTAAACTAAGGGAATCTTCTGCTGGAAAGGCCATATCTAACCAAGGAATCACCCCTAAAACGGGAATTCCTGTATAGTTTTCTAACCATTCAACTCCTGATTGCAAAAGGGAGCGCTGACCGCGAAATTTATTGATGACAATTCCCTTAATTAAAGTGCGCTCTTCGGGTTCGAGTAATTCCAGGGTTCCCACGACATGGGCAAAGGCACCACCGCGATCGATATCGACGACCAAAATTGTAGAGGCGTTTAAATGTTTGGCCACTCGCATATTGGTTAAATCTCGATGTTTGAGATTAATTTCTGCTGGAGATCCAGCCCCTTCACAGACGACTAAATCAAACTCATAGGATAACTGTTCTAGGGATTCAGTAATCGCTTCCCATCCCCGATCAAAATAATCTTTATAGTAATTTTCGGCGCTCACTTGTCCCACGGCTTCTCCGAGTAAAATCACTTGGGAGGTCATGTTACCTTGGGGCTTAAGTAAGATCGGATTCATGGCCACTTGAGGGGGAACTCCAGCCGCCCAAGCTTGTACGGCTTGGGCATAACCAATTTCTCCCCCAGTGGGGGTAACATAAGCATTTAAGGCCATATTCTGTCCCTTAAAGGGGGCTAAGTGCCAACCTTGCCGCGTTAAAATCCGACACAGGGCTGTACATAACATGGATTTTCCTGCGTGGGAGGTTGTGCCCACTACCATAATTGCTTTCATAGAAGATTAAATGTATTGAATGGTTAAGGGTTCGTGAGGGTTATCGGAGAAACCAGGGAATCAGTTGATGCAGACGGTTGTAGAGGCGATCGCCGATCGAGACACTCGGAAGGGTTCCGGTTTGCCTCTCCCAGTATTCAATTAGTTGACGACCTAAAGGCGTGAGGCGAAAGCGATCCGTAATTCCTTGTCCGTCTACTTCTCGGCGTAAAATACCGACTTGAATGAGCCAGAGGAGGGCATCTTCAGCCGCAATTTCGGTGAGGGTGGCGCGGGTATAATGGGCTGTCAATCCGGTTTGAGTGGCGATCTCCGCTAGGGGAATACTGCGGATTTTCAGGTCAGTAAACAATTGTAGTTGAAATGGGGAACAGCGTAGGGCGAGATCGGCTCGCATCCAGGTTGGGCTATCTTGTTGAGGAACTGGTGAGGGAGAAGAATGAACCAATGACATAACGATAACAAAAGGTCGAGGAGGAAGGACAAGTAAGAACTCACGATCGCTTATTCTAATCTAGCATGCAGATTTGGCAGATTAGGGAAGAAGCGATCGCCAGCTCCGTCTCAAAACTTGCAGCAAGGTATTGTAAAATTACAAAAGCAGTTCTTAAGTTAACCCAAAACAATCTCTTATGTCTCTATCTGTCGGCACAACTGCCCCAGCATTTACCGCCAAAGATACGAATGGTAATTCGGTTTCCCTCTCTGATTTTTCTGGAAAAACCGTGGTTCTCTATTTCTATCCCAAGGATGATACTCCCGGATGTACCAAGGAAGCCCAAAGCTTTAAGGAAGCTTATGGAGAATATCAAGGCAAAGAAATTGTGGTCTTAGGGGTGAGCATGGATGATGAAGCCTCTCACCAGAAGTTTACCGAAAAATATGGTTTAAACTTTCCTCTCCTGGCTGATACGGATGGCGCACTGACTAAAGCTTACGATGTTGAAGGGGGTGGTTATTCTAAGCGGGTGACTTATGTGATTGATGGTTCCGGAAAAATCATCAAGGTGTTTGAAGGTGCTAACCTCAAAACCGCAACCCATGCCCAAGATATTTTAGCTGAATTGGGTCTTTAATTCTCTTAATTGTTCCTTCGTTGTTGAGCTTTAGCCCTAAAATATCCAGAGCGCTAAAGCTCAACAACAAGAGGTGAAGTCGGGAAAATGCTTACCCTCCTCTATGGTCTTAATAATCTTTAATTAATCTCCTCAAGTATGCAGTTTATCGATCAAGTTGAAGTACAAGTAAAGGCTGGAGATGGCGGAGATGGTTTAGTTGCCTTCCGTCGGGAAAAATATGTACCTGCGGGGGGGCCTTCTGGTGGAAATGGAGGCAAAGGGGGATCGATTATTGTCAGAGCGACCGAGCGGTTGCAAACTTTGTTGGATTTTCGCTACAAACATTTATTTAGAGCCGAAAATGGTAAGCGCGGTGGACCCAATAATCGGACGGGAGCTAATGGGGCAGATTTATTTTTAGAAGTTCCTTGTGGAACCGTGATTACGGATGCAGAAACAGGGGAATGGATTGGGGATTTAGTGGAAAAGGAACAAACATTAGCGATCGCCCAAGGGGGAAAAGGAGGGTTAGGAAATCAGCATTTCTTGAGTAATCGCAATCGCGCCCCCGATTATGCACTTCCGGGTTTAGAGGGTGAAGAGGGACGGTTTCGTTTTGAGTTAAAACTCTTAGCAGATGTGGGAATTATTGGTTTACCGAATGCAGGAAAATCGACCTTTATTTCAGTTGTTTCAGCCGCGCAACCGAAAATTGCTAATTATCCATTTACGACGTTAATTCCTAATTTGGGAGTCGTACGGAAACCGACGGGAGATGGAACCGTATTTGCAGATATTCCGGGGTTAATTGAAGGGGCAGCAGAAGGGATTGGTTTGGGTCATGATTTCCTACGACATATTGAACGGACGCGGGTTTTATTGCACCTGATTGATAGTACAGAACCGGATATTTTTGCGGTCTATAATACGATTCAACAAGAGTTAGTGGCTTATGGGAAAGGGTTGGAAAATCGCCCGCAAGTCATTGGTTTGAATAAGATGGATGTGGTGGATCAAAGCGAAGATTGGCAGGCGATCGCCCATTCTCTCCAAGAATTTACTGGTTCCCCCGTATTCCTTCTATCTGCTGCCACCCAAACTGGCATCCAAGAGATCTTACAAAGGATTTGGCAAATTCTCGAACAGCAACCCCATCCCCTGGAATAAATGAACGTCAGTTTTGGTTAAGGGCGTTTTGCGACTGATTTGAGGAAGCAATGGGGATTACAGCCAACGAGAGAACAAGGGTTTCAGCTTATCCAAAACTGATGTTATTTAGAGTGTGAGTAGTTCATCATCAATTCCTCAATCACAAACTCCAACATTTGTCCTTGGGAACTGCCAAACTTAATTTTTTCCCCTGATTGTAGGGGAATTTCTTGCTGGTGAATTTTTTGCCAATTCCCTGCTCGTAATACCAAGGTTCCAAAGCGGGAAAAATCCCGTAACCAATAGGTGGGTTGTCCCTGATTCGACTCTAAAGGTTCCCGGCGAATAATTTCTGCGTGCCGCTGAGATACCCAGCGTTCGCTAATGACAATATCATTCTCTTCCCGTCTGCCCACTCGCATAAGTCCGCCATGAATCTGCCAAACCTGTGTTGTTTCTTCTACTGAACGTAAGGAGGCAATTGTGCGGGTTTGTTGATGCAAATTGACTGCTGTATCTGGTAATTCAGTAATTCCTTCCGGAGCAGGGACTAATAACTGTCCATCAAAATCTGGATGCATATATAACACCGGAAGTGTCCAGGATGGTTGATTATACTTGTAGAGTGTAATTAAGCGTTGCCGAGCTATAGCGGTAGCTTCATCGATGGGGAAACGCTTGGATAGGGCTTCAGCAAAGGCTTCAATGAAACTGAGCGCTTCTCGATCGGCGATCGCCTCTCGCATTCCTAAAACTGCTGGTATCCCATGATGCAGTAGTACTTCCGCGAAACTACTACGAGGCAGGAGACGATGAGAGTCTCCATCTCTAGGATCATCTACTTCCGTATCTCCCTTCGCACTCCAACAAGTATTCAAAACTGCCAACGTCACTTGTCCTCGAACCAAAACATTGGCAAATTCCCGGCCACTCAGGGTTGTTTCTGGCTGTAAATACAACAGTCCCCCATCCGGAGCCGGGACAGCATGGCCTCCATAAAACACAATGTTGTAGGTCTTCGTTTCCAAAGCCGCAATTAACTGTGCAGGAGTCGGTTGGATCAAGGTATCTACTTTACAGGGAACCGATGAAGTCATTAAACTGGGTAGGGTTTGATGGGGATCGGTACAATTTTCCAGAATTCGAGCTAAGGTTTCTGCTTCTGCTTCCAATTGCAGATCGCTCGGTGTACCCTCAAGCCATTCAGAACCGAAAGTACCCTGACCAACCGTTGCGCCAAAGACTAATAAAATATTCAGTTCCTGATCCGTTCGTTGCGGAGGAAGAGGATCGACATCACTGGTGGTACGACTAAATAACAGGGTAGGAGAAACGGAAATGGCCTGTTTTCCCGCTTGAGATTGCATAATTTCCCAAGGTAAAGGAATTAGATCGGGGTCTCGGATATCGAGGCGGACTCGTAAGGGTTTATTCTGTCCTAAGGCAATGCCTTGACTTTGGGATAAACAGCTTTGAATGGGGCCATCAAAGACCCATTGCCACAAACTAATCCCCAATTGCTGCATTAACCGACTACTATAAGACCCTTTTTCCTCTGGAGAAAAGGGTAAAGTCTCGAATTCTGTTGGATTAGACTCTACAGCCGGAATGGAGAGAGAATAGGAGGGTTGGGAGGGAATTTTAAATAAATCCTGCCATCCTTCCCAAGTGAGGCTGAGAGTATAGGGCCAAATACGGTCATGATGAGTATATCCTCCGGGATAGGAAGCCCGAATTACCCAAATGGCAAAATGGGCGGATTGGTTTCTATCTGGAGAATGAGGTTTACCATTGCCATCAGATGGTGAACAAGCGACCAACCGGGTAATGGCAATACTGAGACAAGGGCAGTCAATTGAAGACATTTAAGAGCCTTGATATTACGGGTTGAGTGTATTCCCTTTCTTCTAGTTTATCGAATTGCTTGGACAGATGGGGGGATTGGGGGATGGGGAGACGGGGATATGGAGACAGGGGGACGCACAGATACGGAGATTACTGATGACCCATTCCCCATAATTTTACGGATTTATGGGACTGGGAGAGGGGGACAGTTGGACGGGTATAGCAGGAGAGTTTTGAAGGGTTGGCGATCGCCTCCAAGATGGTTCAAACAGATATAATGTCGCTCCCCCTAAAACCAATAAAATTGTCATTAAACTGACAATCCCCACTAATAATCGAGAAATAGAAACCGTTTGGGGCACAGAGTCTGGACTAGACTTCAAGTCCTTTTGGCCTTCTGGAGCGCCAACTGTGACCAATTGGGTTTTCATTGAGTTCTGGGCTGATTCTTTGGCGGGGAGATCGCCCGGAATAACGGGATTAAATAATCTAGTTAAGGGCTTCAAGGTCGCATTCTGGGGTTTGACTTGATAATGGATCAGGCCGATGGTGACATTATCATGGCCATTGAGGGTATTGGCTAATTCGACTAATTCAGCCGTGGCTGTGGCCAAATCTAATTTACCCTCCAAAATGGGTAAGAGTTTACTTTGCCAATGGTGTTCGACGCGATCGCCATCACTGAGTCCATCAGAGCAAAGCAACACAATGCCATCCTCATCTAAAATTAATCGCCCCACACTAGGATGCAGGAGATTAGACTCACTCATTCCCAAGGCTTGCACCAGGGCACCAGCAGCCCGATGTTGGAGAGCGCCACGATATAAGGTATAACCTAGGCGCACTTCACGAGAAGCTAAATCATCATCTAAGGTCACCTGATGACATCCATGCTGGGTGATCCAATAGATCCGGGAATCTCCCACATGGGCAATATAGAGTTCATGGGCCTGCTCTACAGGAGGGGGAACAACTGCCATGACGAGAGTCGTTCCCATGCGTTGTCGTTCGTGACGATGCTCTTGGTCATTGCGATCGCTAATAACGGTATTCGCATGACGAATCAACTGATCGAGAAGATCGGTGATCTGATCGACCCGATCTGGGGGACTCTTGGCAGCAGAAAGCTTCTCCCAATTCAAAGAGGCCAAAATACTTTCGATCGCCTGTTGAGAAGCCACTTCTCCCCCAGCATGACCACCAATACCATCACAGACAATCGCACAGAGAGGATCAGACCCCTGAAATGACGAAATGCTTTGACCTGGGGAGGTTTGTAGGGGGTAACAAGCATCTTCATTATGGGAGCGACTGGGGCCCTTATCACTGGCGGTACATAGGCTAAAGTGGGTAGTCTGGGACTGACGACAATAGTGTAAGGCTCGATCGAGTTCGGCGATCGCCCGAGCCATGGCGAAGATGTGTCCTTCAGTCAACCCTTGAGCTAAATGTTGTAAAAAGCGATTAATCAGAGGATTGGCCTGTTTAGCCAAGAGTAACCACATTTGCCCTAACTGGGATAACTCAACTGAAGATGAGGGATCGGCCCGCAATTCTCGAATCCGTACCACTGGCCCTTCAACTCGCAAGAAGTGATGATCGAGTAGGGAATTGGCTACTCCCAAAACTTTTAATGGTTGCCACAGATGGGCAATTTGCCATAACCAATGCAATTGACGCATGGGAGAAGCTTTAGCCCATTGATCTTTGAGCGTTGGCATCAGTGCGGGGTTCAGAGGCGCTTGCTCTAAAAGGGATGGGTTGATCGGCGCTCCTTCGAGCAGTAGCACAGGGGGTAAAGTCTGCTTTAGCGTTAAGAGTTCGTAGGGTTGGGGGACATGGAGTCGATAGGGAAAGAGTTTGAGATAGGTTTGCAGGGATGAGGAAATTTCTGAGGGGATATGGGGGGGAACCCCTGGTTTCAGATCGAGGAAAATGTGGTTACCTTTGTAGAGATAGCGATCGCCCATTCGTTGTCCCGCTTCTAGAAAGTCCAAGGCGTGGCCTAAAGGTCGCAGATCGGGAGACGTTGCCCACAGATACCGCTTGACTAACCGAGTGCCGCAACTGTGGCAATCTTGACGATTTTCTGAGTTGACTTTCTGACAACTGGGATTGGGACAGTTAAGGAATGCGGTTTCGGTTGGCATAGGAAATCCTCGCGCCTGTAAATGGAAAGGCAGTGTATTGCTCCACAACTGGGGTTCTGGCCCAATCCAGTTGTTCAGAGCATAGCAGACGGCTGCTTGGCTAGAGCGATAGATAGGAACACTACCTAATAAGCAAGCCGAAATAGATATAATTCTAGTTTAGTGAACGCACCCTTAGTTATTCATGTTTGGGGAAATAGCTGACAAGAACCGTGGGTTTGACTTATATTCTGCCCATACAATCTTGCACGCTTTTCCCAAATTATATGACTATTTCTGCGACTCAAAGGGCCAATGATCCGGCTGATCCTATGGAATATCCGATCTGGAACTGGCGCGGATTTCCCATCCGTTATCAGAAAATGGGTCAAATAGGGCCAACGGTGTTACTGATCCATGGATTTGGGGGATCGGTGGATCATTGGCGTAAAAATCTCCCGGTTATGGGTCAATGTTGTCGCTGTTATGCCTTAGATTTAATTGGCTTTGGGGGTTCGGCCAAACCGACTCCAGGGGTGGAGGTTGAGTATAGATTTGAAACCTGGAGCGAGCAAATTATCCAGTTTTGTCAAGAGGTGATTGGTGAGCCGACGGTATTGGTGGGGAATTCGATTGGCTGTATTGCTGTGATGCAAGCGGCTGTTGATGCTTCAGATTGGGTAGAGTCTGTCGTTTTGATCAATTGTTCTTTAAGGTTACTCCACGATCGCCGCCGAGAGAATTTACCCTTTTATAAACGGTATGGTGCGCCTATCGTACAACGGTTTTTGGGGATTCGGGCGATCGGTCATTGGTTTTTTGCCCAAATTGCTAAACCCAAGGTTGTACGACAGATTTTACAAGAAGCTTATGGGCGATCGGAAGCCGTCACCGATGAATTAGTCGATTTACTGATGGCTCCAGCACTCGATCCGGGGGCAGCAGATGTCTTTATCGCTTTTACTCGCTATTCCCAAGGCCCCCTACCGGAAGAGTTGTTAGAAAGTCTCCCTTGTCCAGCGCTCATGCTCTGGGGAACTGAAGACCCCTGGGAACCCATTGATGAGGGACGCAAGTTAGGCGAATTTCCAGCCATTAAACACTTTATTCCCCTAGAAGGAGTCGGTCATTGTCCCCAAGATGAAGCCCCAGAATTGGTCAATCCCCTCATCCTCGATTGGGTATTAGAGAACAGTGACCCGTTAAACTAAAGAGTGAATAACTCAGAAAAATGTCAACATATAGCAATAGCACAGGAATATATGTATCGGGTTTACGGAGATAGGCTCTCAGGTAACTGCTATAAGGTTAAGTTACTGATGAATCATCTAGATATAGATCATGAATGGATAGAGATCGATATCTTACAGGGAGAAACGAAAACGAATGAGTTTCTGAGCAAAAATTCCAATGGAAAAATTCCTCTTCTGGAACTCCCGTCAGGACAATATCTTTCTGAGTCTAATGCCATTCTCAATTATTTAGCCCATGGAACCCATTATTTATCGGATGACCCTTGGGAGCGAGCAAATATTTTGCAATGGCAGTTTTTTGAACAATATAGTCATGAGCCGTATATTGCCGTAGCCCGGTTTATCGCCAAGTATCTGGGACTACCAGAAGAGAGACGAGCAGAATATGAAGCGAAACAAGAAGGGGGGTATAAAGCACTCTCTGTTATGGAGCAGCAATTATCAAAAACGGATTTTCTCGTCAATGGTTCTCTAACGATCGCAGATATTTCGTTATACGCTTATACCCATGTAGCTGATGAAGGAGGATTTGATCTTTCTGAATATCCTGCTGTTCGAGCATGGCTCGATCGCGTGTCAAGTCATCCCCATCATCTTACAATGTCTTAATCGTCTCTATAGAAGGGAAAAGTCGCGATCGCTAAACTATCTGCGTAGATTGCATGGCAAGTGGGAAAATAAACCTTCAATTGGTACAACTGAGGCACTATGCACACTCGTCAGCTCAATTTATTTGACCGCCTCACCTTTCCAGATCATCAATCCTGGTTATGTTGGCTCCATAATCTATTACTAAAACCAGAAAAGCCACCTGATGGCCCAGTTATATTAGATTTATTTGCCGGTTGTGGAGGATTAGCCTTGGGATTTGAAGTCCAAGGATTTCGCACCTACGGTTTTGAGATCAAGCCCTACGCTGTAGCCAGTTACAATATGAACTTAGCTGGCCAATGTGTAGAAACGTGTCTATCAGTGGGTTTACCAGAAGTAGAAGCCGACGTAATTATAGGTGGCCCTCCTTGTCAACCCTTTAGCCAGATTGGTTATCAACGCGGTAAACGTGATATTAGAGATGGTTTTCCTATATTTCTGGATGCCATCCATCGAATTCAGCCTAAAATTGCAATTCTGGAAAATGTGAGAGGTTTACTCTATCGCAATAAGAGCTATTTGAGGCAAGTTCTGGCAGAATTAGAACGATTTGGCTATCAAGTTGATGTCAAGCTTTTGAATTCTCTTGAGTATGGTGTTCCGCAAAAACGGCAGAGAGTGATGATAGTGGCCTCTCGTGTGGGTTGGTCTTGGCCAGAACCTTTTACGACACAACCGGTTACCGCAGGCATGGCTTTAGGTTCATTAGCCCTAGAATTTAATGCTGAAAGCCGATTTTTAACAGCAAGTATGGATCGCTATATTGCCGAATATGAAGCTAAAAGTCGATGTGTTCGACCTAGAGATTTACATTTAGATCAACCCTCAAGAACGGTGACTTGTCGCAATTTAGGAGGCGCAACGGCTGATATGCTACGGATCAAGTTACCCGGCGATCTCCGTCGGATGCTTACCGTTCGAGAAGGGGCAAGACTCCAAGGTTTTCCTGATTGGTTTGAATTTCAGGGGACGTTCTATGAACAGTGCGAACAAGTGGGTAATGCTGTACCTCCTTTGATGTCTCTAGCCTTAGCTCAACAAGTCAAGAAGGTTCTAGATTCTGAGGTTAATCCAAGAGATTTTAAAATTAGCACACTTTTTGAGACGAAAAAAGAACAAGCCTTAGAGATAATTAAGAGTATTGGGATTCCAGTCAGAGAAATGACTAAACGTCGCCGCGAACGGTTGGCATTGGCTCTTTTAGCTGTGGCTCGGCTAAGTCCTGAAATGCTTTGGAAGGAAGCAAAAAGTTATTTTGCAGGGGGGTCTAATCCCATAACAACCAGAGAAATCATCAAATTCTGGAATACACACTATGCCGAGAAAATAGCAGATTCATCTTATGATGATGTGCGCCGAAAAGACTTAATTTATTTGGTTGAAGCTGGATTAGTTGAAAAGAGCGCAGCTAACCCGACTGCTGATACGAATGATGGGACGCGAGGATATGCCATTGGACAAGATGGAGTACGACTGTTACAGGCTTATGATACTGATGATTGGGAAGATGCTTTGCTCCATTTCCGCGACCAAAGGGGGGTTTTGGGCGATCGCTTGAGCAAAGCACGGGAATTTCAAAAGGTTCCAGTTACTTTACCTAATGGTACAATCATCAAACTTTCTCCAGGATCACATAACCGAATTCAAAAAGCTGTGGTTGAGGAATTTTTACCTCGGTTTGCTCATAGTACAATTGAGTTACTGTATTTGGGAGATACAGAAAAAAAGATCTTATGTATTGACAATAATAAGCTTCTCGGTTTGGGTATATCTCAACTAGAGCGGGACATGCTCCCTGATATTCTAGCTTATGAAGCCGATCGAAACTGGCTGTTTACGATTGAAGCGGTTCATTCTTCTAATCCAATTAATGCACTTCGTCATCTGAAGCTCAAAAACTTAATGGTCAATTGTACGGCAGGTGTAATTTATGTGAGTGCCTTTGAAAGTATGAAAATATTTTCTAAATTTGCCAAGGATATTAGTTGGGAAACCGAGGTTTGGATTGCTGATAATCCAGATCATATGATTCATTTTGACGGAGAGCGCTTTCTTGGCCCCTATAAGTAAGGGTTTTCAGGGGAAAAATGGTTTATCTATTCCTGATTAGCAGCACGAAGCACGATATGTTGCTTTAAGACATCTAAGCGTGAAATATCCCAACGATCGATATGGGAATTAATTAAGCCATTCTCATTGATTTGGAGTTCACTCGATCCAGGAATAGAAATACGGGGTTTCCAGGGGAGGGGAGTATTCCAGTGCAATGTCCATCGGGTGTGGATCGTGTTTCCTTCTTGCTGGATGTGGTGTAAGTCCATTTTGATATTCAGGAACCAGCGTTCCATCCAGGATATCATCTGTTGATAGCGATCGCCTCCCCAGAATTCGGTCATTGGATCTTTAAAATACACATCTGGCGCATAAATACTATAGGTTTGGTTGACGGGAAACCGTTCATAGTCTGCTTTGAGAATTTCGATCAGTTCCATAGCTTCATCAGTGAGTTACGACCGTTTTTTGGGGAGGCAATAGGCAAGAGTTTTAAAGCAAATTGGGTTGATAATCAGGGAAACTCATGTCTTCCCCTCGATAAGCGGTAATCACGGTTTTTACGCCTCCACGCCTCGTAAAATCGCCGATAATGCGCAGTGCTTTGGGTTTCACTTCTGCCATCAGGCGATCGGCGACCTGGTTAACTACGGTTTCATGGCTGATTCTTTGTTGGCGAAAACTGTTAATGTAAAGCTTAAAAGCTTTGAGTTCTAAAACAGATTGACCGGGAAAATAATCACAGACAATAGTGCCAAAATCTGGATAACCCGATCGCGGACAAAGGGCAGTAAACTCTGGATGTTCTAGATGAATGATATAATCGTGGTTTGGAGAAGGGTTGGGCCAAATTTCTAGTCGATGGTGAGCCACTTCTTCAATGGCGCGATCGCCATAGGTTCGATCTTCTAATATCTCTGTCCCAGAACTGCCATAGTTAGTGCCTCGATATTTCCAAATCGGATCGGCAACTCCGGCTTCCTGAAAACCTCGATCTCTTAAGATACAGGCATGACACTTACCGCATCCTCCCTTCACCCCTGCATAGCAAGTATGGGTTAACTCCATGACTGACTCGAAGCGATCGCCCAACGCCTCCTGAGCCAACTTCACTGACTCTGCCTTCGTTAAATTCATCAAGGGTGTATGAATCCGATACGCCTCACCATCACCGTACATTCCCTCACCCAATGCCACTCCCATGGCATCAATAAAACTCTGACGACAATCCCAATACCCCGCAAAATCCGTCTCACACACTCCTAAAACAATATCTTTAATCCCTAAACGCGCCGCCCGATTCGCTGCCAAGGTTAAGAACAAAATATTACGTCCCGGAATAAATGTGGCTTCAATGCCCCCTGGCAGCGCCTCGGCACTCTCATACTCCGCCAAAGGGGTTTCGCTTACCAAAGGACTCGTACTCGCCAAAATAGGCCCCACTGAGACGATTTCATGACTTGCCAATTCCAGCTTCTGAGCCACGGCTTGGGCACTTTCCAGCTCAATGCGATGACGCTGTTGATAATCAAACGTCAGCCCATGAATGCGATCGAATTGTTGTGTAGCTAATGCAGCGCAGGTGGTTGAATCTTGTCCACCAGAAAGGATAACCAGAGCTTCGGTTTGAGCCATGAAACAATCAATGAAAATCAAAAATAGGGTCGTCAATATTGTAGATCGGGGAGAACCCATCCGATGCAGCCCACCCCTGGTGTCGCCTATTCCAGAGTAGACGGATCAATGCCCTGTTCTAGCAGACGTTGGCGTAAGGCTTGTAATTCGGCTTCTGCTTGTTGAGCGCGTTGTTGTTCTTGTTCAGCCCGTTGGCGCTCCTCCTCTAAAGCCAGTTCTGCTTGTTGGGCACGTTGCCGTTCATTTTCAGCCCTTTGGCGTTCATTTTCAGCCCTTTGGCGTTCTTGCAAGCGATCGCGCTCCGACTCATCGGGACTGCGCAAATACTCCCCTCTCTCTCGGTCAAAAAACCGCAATTTACCATCCGGTAGCACTCTCATTTCTAAACCTAAAACCTGAGAAAAAACGGATAATGTACCATCGTCTAACTCATTGAGCGTCAATAATTGATACGCTCCATTGACTAACCTCCGTCCTCTCAAACGAGGCTGCAAATAATCGCCGCTGGGGTCATATTGGAAATATTCTCTGACTCCCATTTGGGCATAAGTGACGGGTTTATCTCGTTCATCCTTGTGTCGGGTACTCATGGAAGTCACTTCTAAAACCCAATCCGGATAACGGTTATTTTCCTCCCACACGCGGTAACTTCTGCGGGGACGGTTTTCAACCCCAAAGACAACGAAGACATCGGGACAAACCACGGCATCGGGAACTCCTTGCTCGTAGGAGAACCAGAGATTACCGGAAACGTAAACATCGGAACGATTTTGGAAGTAG
>NZ_JAQMUE010000031.1 GCF_028330985.1 Roseofilum reptotaenium CS-1145
ATCTCGATGAACTCGAAGAGGTTTTATACCAACGTTGCCGAAAGTTACTGACCCAGAGGGCATTGATTCGAGACTTGACCCGTTTTCATTGGTGGCGTGAAATCGCGGCTATACTTTGATTGATTCTCCGGACTTGATATCATGGGGGGATGGGGAGATGGGGAGATAGGGGGAAGAAACAACAGACTCGGTGGCGCTTTGAGCTATTCTAGCTATCGTTAAAAACCGTCATTAATGTACCTCATAGCAGAGGAAACTGCTGTAAGAGGGAGAAGAGGAGCGTGAATTCTAGGGATTTAAAAACTCAAGTGAATTCCTGCAATTATAAAAATCATCATCCTATGTGTTTGAAAAGTGGCTATCATGAAATAGCTCAAAGCCCTAGAAATTGGTTAAAGTTGCATTGAGATCTTCCAAGTTGATGATGGGGTGAAAACATTATGCCCAGAGGTGTTAAGAGTTTTAGGAGATGTCTAATAGGCACGAATAGCAATAGAAAATGTCCTAACTCTCCTTTTCTCTGCTATAGCTCTCTTCTGTCACTCTTGGCAATTCTGACGTTTCATGTCCGCGAAGCGGAAATTTCCGTCATTACAGCCCGCGATCGCGAAGCGATGCGGACCATTATCGCTAACGAAAGAATCAGGGTTTCACCCCCCTTTTTTGGAAAGTGACAGGACAAGCTGTATTGGTCTATCCATATTCAAGATAAAGGTTAAGGGTCATAACTGACCACTATCCAATTAGGGTGACAACTGCTGGAGCCAGGTTAGGACTGCCATGCGAAATTCAGCAAGAGAAACGGTTTGTATTGGTATAGACTCATCTACGAGATCCTCAATTGAAGCACCACGGGTAGATAGCTCTAGATGAAAAGCATTACCAGTGCGCTCCCATTGACGCAGTTTACCGGACATCACTGCTTCAATTTTTTCAGCTAAATCCTCTGCCCATTCTGGACTGTGCTGAATGTCCACAACCAAAAACGTGCTCACCCGACGATGGGCAGGGTTTGTTGCGGAGTAACCGGGCCATTCAAAAGGAGGTTGAGACATTTATTGATAGAGGTTGTACCTAAAAATAACGATGGCTTTGTGGAGATTGGCAAACTTAGATTAGCGCAAGGGGAATGCTGTATTAATGTTGCCGTTTCTCAAGGAAGCCCCAGCAATAGTAAAAACGTTATTGTCATCGCCGTTGCAATAGCCTTGGGCTGCTCGAGCGGGGGCACTCCGCCCGCACCATGCCCAATCCGGGGCGCTACCCGGACAACTTTGCCGATGGGCAGCGGAATACAAGATTGAATTTAGTACTTCCTGCTGGGTGCAGCGATCTGGAAACATGGTGGAGAATTTCGTTCTTCCCGCTTGTCCCACATAGCCCCAAGTTGCACCATAGATGCCCTGAGCATTGCCTCGCTGGGTAATCTGAAAATTGGTGACGGTTTGCGGACTGATGCCATTGGGTCGTGAGTGGAACCCTTTCGGTCTGCCACGTCGGCTATCCCACTCGCCACAAAAGATATGAGTCTGACTGACGGGTGGATTGGTAGCCGACCAATGGGAGAGTTGGGCACAGTTGACCTGAGATCGGGCAGCGGAGGAAAAGAAGAGAACCGTGCCGATCGCCATGACCAAGGCCAAGCCAATAAGTTTCATTTTCCTTTTCATGGTTGTGCTTGCTCTTTCTGATATTAACTTTTAATCGGTTTCTGGAGCGCGTCCCATTAAACCGGTCATTAATCTGAGGGAAAGAGTACGACCGATACGAAACTTCTGCAAGAAGAGTAATCCTAAACGGCGCGTCCAGACTACGGGGAACCAGTCGGTGGAAAATGTCCGGTCTAAGAAATCGGTAAAACCGAGAATCATCCAATTCTGAGGTTTACGCCACTGTTGATAGGGTTTGAGGTTCTTTAAGTGGCCGATATCTTTGTTTTGAGTATGGGAATTTTTAATAATTTCAGCTAACGCAGCCGCATCACGAATGCCTAAATTCAGCCCTTGTCCTCCTACGGGATGGCAACAATGGGCTGCATCTCCAGCTAGGGCAAGACGATGGCCGACGTAGCGATCGCACTGCATTAATTGTACCGGAAACACCAACCGGGGGCTATCAAGTTCTAGCCGTCCCAAAATACCGTCGGTTCGATATTCCAAAAGACGCAAAAACTCAGCCTCATTTAATTGTTGCAGCGCTTCTGCTTGTTCGTGGGGAGCCGTCCAAACCACCTGTACCCGATTTCCTGGCAAAGGTAAAACCCCCATAGGGCCGGTATACCAAAACCGTTCAAAAGCCACATTATTGTGGGGTTTTTCTGTTTTAATGGTTGTCGCAACGCAAGATTGCCAATAGCGCCATCCTTGGGTCGAAATTTCCGCTGCTTGGCGAATGGGCGATTTTGCGCCATCAGTAGCCACAACTAACCGACTCTCAATCACTACCGGTTCCGAATGTTCGGCTGAGTTGACCCAAACCTGAGCAAAATCTTCAAAATATTTGATTTCTTGCACCTGTCCTGGGCATACCCATTGAATCTGATTGGATTGATTAATCTGCTGTTGCAGCGCGGTTAAAATCACCCGATGTTCTCCCACATAACCCAGATGATCCATACCTAAATCATCTGGCGTTAAGTTCACTACCCACTGATTGGCATCAGATATCTGAATCTGGTTAAACGTAACGATTTGAGGCAAAATTTCTTGCCAAACCCCTAATCGATCAAAAATCTTCCCAGACATCAATGTAAGGGCATAGGCTTGGCGCTTAGATGTGGCTTTCTCTTGGGGTTGAGCCTCAATCAGGGTAATGTTTAAGCCAGAGTCTTTTAAGGCACAAGCTAACGTGGCTCCCACAATTCCTGCACCCACAATAGCGATATCCGTTTTGTAGGTTGGGTGAGGGTGAATAGTGGGTTGAGCTGTCAGGGGTGCAGCAATGGTCATAACTCAATTAAAAATTAAAAATGATTTCCTCAATGGATTTGAAGTCAGGTAAGCTTGACATTCCTACACTGATTCTCTTCTAGTTATTGTGACGCGAAGTTCTCTTCTGAGCAAGGTAGAGATCGAACTCCCCACTGCTGACTCCCTGACTAAAAGAATGATTTTTTAGGATTGAGCATCCATAGAGTCATGCCATTCTTGGCGTTCCTATTTCTCCGTGTTGCCCTCACTCAAAGAGTAAAAAATACCTTAAAATAATCCCTCTCTACAGCGCAAAGCGCTGCAACATCTTCTCGAGTTGGGCAACCGTTCCCCTTGGAGAGAGACGAGGTAAGCGCTCAGGAGGATTGCCCTCAAGCACTAAAACGGGTATTTCATATTCATAGGCTTGCCACCAAGTGTCATTAGTGGTAATGTCCCTAACTTCTAACTCGAAGGCAATGCTCTGTATTTGTTCAAGCTTTTCTTGTAATCCCTCACAGAGATGACATCCAGGCTTACTGTATAAGATTAGTCGCATAACCAGAAATTTTACAATCTATTTCCATCCCATTGTCTCACTCGAAGGATTAAAAATGGGGATTCCAGAGTGTGAAAAACTGTTTTCCCATTACCGATTACCCTTCTGCCGTGCGAAGCGCTATAAATCAAAGATGTATGGGCACAATCTTAAGGTAAACTAAAGAATGGAGGTCACATCATAAAGGGTATTCAGTCTTCATGACCAATCTGACTGCAACTTTAGGCCAAGTTCACACTAACCTCGACTTACAGGAACTTAATCGCCGATTCAGCCATACCCATCCTTTACATATCATTGGTTGGTGCTTGCAGAACTTTCCTACGGGTCTAGTACAAGCAAGTATTTTTAACGTAGATGATATGGTGATTACAGATATGCTGTATCGCTATCTGTGTCCAGAGCAGAAAATTCCGGTACTGTTTGTCGATACGTTGTATCATTTTCCCGAAACTCTAGCGTTTATTTCAGAAGTAGAAGCCTGCTATGACCTAGAGCTGAAAGTCTATACCATGGCGAAGATGGCGACACGCAAAGCGTTTGAAAAGTCCTATGGTAAAGCCCTGTGGCAAAGTGACTTAGAACGATTTGTAACTCTAACCCGTCGCGAACCCCTAGAACAGGGACTCAAAGATTTAGGAGCGATCGCCTATTTGACAGGAAGACGACGCGATCAAATGACGAGCCATCATCAGATCAATGTCCTAGAACTCGATCCCATGGGACGCTTGAAAATCAATCCTCTCGCCTACTGGCGCGGACGGGAAACTTGGGCTTATGTCTACGAACATGAAGTGAGGTACAACCCCCTCCATGACCAAGGCTATCCCTACATTAGCGATCGCCCAACCACCTCCTTAATTCCCAAACCAGTGGAAGATGAAACGCTCAAGCGGTGGAGAGGTAGTCATAAAACCGAATGTGGGATTCGGTTTTAATGGGTTCTATCTTCATAATGATCAGCGATCGCTCTCCCTTCAAGTCTAGGGAGTGGCGGCGATCGCTGAATTTGCCATCTCGATTAGCTGTTCCTTATCTCCCGCTTTCAAGCCCACACTATAGTGTCCTTCAGCTTGTTCCCACATCACCACAGCATCGGAACAATTAGCCCCACAAGTGGCAGGAACAAAATAACCTTTAATTCCTTGGGCCAGAGTAATCGATTCTCCTCCTTCTGGAGCTGTCAACGGCCCCATTTGACCGGACAGTTCTCCCCAACGGCAAGCCGTTCCACCATTACAATCCGCACTAAAGGCCAGCAAAACTTGATATTCAGAAGCAGACACTTCTGTCAGGATAGCAAACACTGGAGAAGCTTCCGTCTCTTCAGGAAGCCAACTGGGTAAAAGAACCGGTAGCTGAGTCTTCTGGTCCAACTCCGACAAAATTGGTGCAAATACCCCATGGGGAAGTTTAGCCTCAGCCGTCAGAACTGGGGGAGTAGCTCCCCCAGAAAATTCCTGAGATGTTGAGGCTCCAGAAGAAGCAGAAGAGCGGGAAACTGGGGCATCTTGACATGCAGCAAGAGCGACGACCATCAAAAGAGTCATCCACTTGACAGGAGCTAATCTAAATGTATTCATAGAACGATCGCGATAGACGCTACAGAACTCTGTCATACTCTTCTGCGATCGCCCCTATCAGTCCGGCACGATCTAAACCATTAATAATCCGCCGAGCGCCACGAAACTCTCGAGTTGACCCAGCAATAAAATGGCCCAACCGATATCCTGTAAACGTTCCATCGCGCATTCCAATCACCAGAATTCTCGCGGCAATCTCCCAATCTTTGGCCAAACTCGGATTGCCCACCAAATCAATTCCTAACCGATTTGACCAATCCGTATAATTGCGCCGTCCCGTAATTTGCACAAACCCTCGTCCCTTATAACGAGGCCCATCTCCATACTGAGTATTGCCCAAATCTGAGCGATATTCATAAGCCCAACCACTGGCAAACTCTTCCATCCATTTACCTAACCGAGATTCATGCTCGGCAGTGGCCAAAATATAAGCAATCTGTCCCTTATCGGTCACATTAGCCGCCTCAGCTTCCCGAATAATCAAGGGAATGGAATCCCAAGCATACGATCGCACATCGGGATAAGGAATAGAGTAAATTACCTTATCGAGATCGATGGACAACAGTAAATTGCCATAGGGTAAATAGGTTTCTACCTCTTCATCCGATAAGGCTGACCAGGTTTTTTGCCCCGCTACTCCATCATCGACGAGATTATTGGCTCTCTGGAATTGTTTGAGCGCCGATTCAGTATCATTGCCAAATAGACCATCTAGGGGAGAATCAGCCGGTAACATCTGGGCCTTTTTCAGCAATTCTTGCAGGACTTTTACCTCATCCTTTAAGTCCGTGAACGTAATCCCATCGCCCTTCCGTAATACGGGATAGCGCAGTTTTTTCGGGGTAGCGGACTCTAAAGCTGCCCAGGTATTTGGCCCAACAAAGCCATCGGCTCTTAAGCCTTTCTTCGCCTGAAATGCTTTGACCGCCTGTTCTGTGCCTGAACCAAAGAGACCATCAATCGGATCGGTCGATTGGAATATCCCTGCTTCCTTGAGCAAGTTTTGCAGGTATTTGACCGGTTCTTTGAGGTCGGGGTAATTGATGCCGTCACCTTTTTGTAAAATGGGCTTGTCGCTGGCCATAATCAGTTTGGGTGGGTGTAGTTGTGATCTTCTTTCAAAAATATATGGTTCTGGGAAAGGGCACAACTGGGTTTTGCCTATTCTCTATGGCCTTATAATGCACCATAAGACGTAATCTTTCACATTCTATGAATCAGTCTCCTGTTGGTATCGGCATTGTGGGTACAGGATTTGGTCAAAAAGTCCATATTCCTGCTTTTGAGCATCACCATCGGACTCAAGTGGTGGCAGTGTATCATCACGATCTAGCAACGGCTCAGAAAATTGCCACTCAACATCAGATTCCCCATGCTGTCGATACTGTGGAGGCGATCGCCAATTTACCAGACGTAGAGGCGGTTAGTATTTCTACCCCGCCTTTCCTGCACTACGAGATGGCGAAAACGGTTCTGAAGGCCAAAAAACATTTATTACTGGAAAAACCGACGACGCTTTCCGTTGAGTCTGCCCAAGATCTTCACAAATTGGCCCAATCACAAGGAGTCGTGGCAGCGATGGATTTTGAATTTCGCTTTGTCCCTGCCTGGCAAAGGTTTCAAGAACTCCTTGCCGATAATTATGTGGGTGAAAAACGGTTTATTAAAATTGATTGGTTGGTTCCTTCTCGCTCCGATCCCAACCGTGCTTGGAATTGGTATTCCCAAAAAGAGAAAGGGGGTGGCGTATTAGGGGCGATTGGTTCTCATGCTTTTGACTATATTGCCTGGCTATTTGGAGACATCAAGCGCCTATCGGCTCGTTTGAGTACCGCTATTTCCGAACGCCGAGATCCGACGACAGGGGAACTCAAACCGGTTGACGCGGATGATACCTGTTTATTGATGCTGGAATTGGCTGATGGTACGCCGTGTCAAGTGTCACTCAGTTCGGTTGCATATCAAGGACGGGGGCATTGGGTGGAAGTTTATGGCGATCGCGCTACCTTAATTCTGGGTAGTTCCAATCAAAAGGACTATATCTATGGGTTTACCCTACAAGGAGCCAAATTTGGCGAACCCTTAAGCCAACTGGAGATTCCCCAACGCCTAGAATTTCCCCAAACCTATCCCGATGGACGGATTGCCGCTTTTATGCGCGTCGTTGATGCTTGGGTAGACAGCATCGAAAACCATCCGGAGCAACCCACCGTTCCCACCCTACGAGAAGGAGTATATTCCCAACTGTTGATGGATTTAACCCATCAATCCCATACCACAAATAACTGGGTCGAGGTTATATCCGAACTTCAACCCGAAAAATAGTGGGTTTGCGATCGTTTTCTTCCTGCCAACCGATTGAGGTGAGAAAATCCGGAATTGATTCGGTTTCAACGACATCAACCCCCCATTCACCGGTTTTCAACGTCTCGGGATCGGAACGGGTAGCAGGCGTTTGTTTCTGTCCGGCTAGAACCAGAAGATCATAAGAACTCTTGGTGGATACTTTCTGTTCTTTGCGAGTTTCTGCAAGAATTGCAGCGCAGATTTCGCCCACTTGTTGGGGTTCTAAGTGTTCTAAGTCAAAGAGAATTTCAACCATCCAATGAGCGTGAGTTAAAGCACGACCCTTGATATCGGTGCGATCGCCCAATCCTTCTAGAAAAATAGCGGCAAATGCGTCCCGGGAGATTTCGGGGACGATCTTGTCAGTTAAAGCAAAATTATGAGCGAGGAGCATTCGGCCTTGCCGGCGATCGAGATCCATGGTTATCACCCTTGAGTTTGAGACTTTTCGCTCCAGAGTATAGAACAAGGTGGGTTAACCATCAAGGGCACTTCTATGTAGGAGATTAAAATCAAAATATTGCCCATAATTTATTGCCTATTTTTAAGGTATGAAATCCCATCTTTTTGGGAAAATGTGGAATTTCGATCTTATTAATTGCTCTTTTGAGCAATTAATAGAAGTGCCCTAAACTTTTGTAGGGCTTTAGCCCTTATTTTCGATTCTGTTCCAACTTGAGTACAATCTCTTGATGAACCGTGCGAGTAATGGGATAGAAGTAAGCTAAGATCGCACCGAGTACCACACAGGCAAGGGGAAGCAGGGTAATACACAAACGAATGGCTAATAGGGCAGAATCCGGTTGGATAGGAGGGGTCGATCCGGCGATCGCCGATTGATACCCCGACCACTCCAAAATCTGTCCCACTAATGCTAAACCCAGGGCAAGTCCCATTTTTTGTAAAACCAGCATGAAGGAATAGAAAATTCCCTCCCGACGTTGACCGGTTTTCAATTCATCGAGATCGATTACATCAGGAAGCATTGACCACGGAATTAAATAGCCCACAGAAACTCCAAATCCGGCAATAATCGATAACAAGAACATTAAGCCGACTTGACCGGGTTGGAGCAAGAATAGCCCCAATTCAGTGATCAGCCAAAACCCACCACCAAGATAATAAACGGCTTTTTTACCTAAACGGTAACTGACTTGACTCCACAGAGAGAGCATCACTAGAGCTGTTCCTTGTACTCCTAAAGCCGCCAGAAAAAAGAGAGAATCAGGTAATCCCATCCAACTCACCACATAATATTTAAGGACAGTGGCTGTCACTTGAATGGCTAACCAGGAGGATAAATAAATCCCCATGACGAATAAAAAGGGCGTATTGCTAAAAGCAATCTTGATTTGATCGACTAGGGGAATAGAGACTTCAGTATGGGTGGCTTGTCTTTGTTGTTCTACGCGTTTTACGGGTTGCCGCGTGCCCCAAATCGATAAATAGATGGGAATGACCGATAATACGGTTGCTAGAGCAGCAAGTACCAAATGTTGGAGTTGCGGATCTTTGATGAGTAAGGAGAGGACTAATCCTAAAATTAAGGAAAAGATACTACCACCAATGGAGAAGGTGAAGCGAAATCCATTCAGGGTTGTGCGTTCATTGTAATCTGGGGTGAGTTCAGCCGTGAGCGCGACATAGGGCAAGTTCACCATGGTGTAGCCCAGATTGAACAAGATGCTTACGACCACGTAGTACCAAAAAGTGCCCCATTCTCCGAAGGGAGGGACAACCCAACAGAGGAAGAAAAAGAGGCCAAAGGGAATCGCACCCCAAATCATCCAAGAATGTCGTCTTCCCCATCGAGATTGGGTGCGATCGCTTAAAAAGCCAATGATAGGATCGTTAATAGCATCCCAGATTTTACCAATCATTAAGACCTGACCGGCTAAGGCTGGACTGAGACCAGCTACATCCGTTAAGAAGGGTAAAAAGATAAAAACTAGGAGATTAGCAGTAATAGCTGGGCCTAAATCTCCTATGCCATAGGATAGTTTGTGTAACCCGGTCAAGGGTGATGGCGATCGCTCGGCTTCAGAGGTCATGAGTAAGATATGCTGAAAGTATGCAATAAATATGGGATAATTGGGTCTCCATCTGGTTCGGAGTCCCTGAGAATAAATATTCTATGATGCTCCCTTGATACCCTTCCCTTATACCTGTCATGTCTGATTTATTTGTTTCTTGGTCAGAATACCACCAAAAGATTGAACAATTGGCAGCCCAAATTTATCAATCGGGTTGGGAATTTAATCAAATTGTCTGTATTGCTAAGGGCGGTTTGCGCGTGGGAGATATTCTCTGTCGATTATATCGGAAACCCTTAGCGATTCTTTCTGCTTCATCCTACACGGGCCCGGATTATCAGACACGGGGTCAAATTCAGTTTTCTCGGCATCTAAGCATGACTACTGAGGGTTTAAGTTTTCCAATTTTGTTGGTGGATGATTTGGTGGACTCCGGGATTTCCCTACAAGAAAGTATCACTTGGTTGAAACATTACCAAAAACAAGAACCGGAGGGCGATCGCCCCAATCAGATCCGCACGGCCGTATTATGGTATAAATCTTGCTCCGTCTTTGCGCCAGATTATTATGTGGATTATTTGACAGATAATCCCTGGATTCATCAACCTTTTGAAGTGTATGAGCAAACCCCCCTTGAGGAACTGGTGGCAAAACATCAGTAAATTACTCTTACTCTTGAGTCTTCTGTTCGCTGGATGTAAACCCAAAATTCCAGAGATTACTCCCCTTGAACCTCTCCCTCAAGATCCGTTTATTCAAGTTTATTTTAACGCTTCTGAAGCCTCCAGTTATACGGAACCCTATCGCCAGATTACGCGATTAGGCGATAACTTAGAAGCGGTGATTATTGAAGAAATTAATCAAGCTCAAACCAGCATAGATATCGCAGTTCAAGAGTTTCGTCTCCCTCAACTTGCCCAAGCTCTTGCTACTCAAGCCAAAGCTGGGGTCAAAATTAGGATTATCTTAGAAAATACTTACTCGCGTCCTTGGATCGATTTTACACCTCGCGAAATTGCCCAATTCGATCCTGACAATCAAAACCGATATCGGGAATTTGTGAAACTTGCTGATATCAATCAAGATGGTCAACTTTCTGAGGAGGAAATCAACCAAAGAGATGCCCTTGTTATCCTGCGTAATGCCCAAATTCCAGTCATTGATGATACGGCAGATGGATCGAAAGGCAGTGGGTTAATGCATCATAAATTTGTGGTGATTGATAACTCTCGGCTGATTGTTGGTTCAGCTAATTTTACCACCAGTGGTATTCATGGAGACTTCTACAATCCAGACAGTCGCGGCAATGCCAATCATTTGCTAACGATACAAAGTCGCGAACTTTCAGAGCAATTTACCCAAGAATTTAATATTCTCTGGGGAGAGGGAAATTCAGGCATTTTAGACCCTGAGTTTGGACTGCAAAAACCCTTGCGTTCTGCGGAAAGTCTTGTTGTAGGAAATACTCCAGTCTCCGTTCAATTTTCACCCACTTCCGGCTCCGAGTTATGGACAAACAGCGCCAATGGTTTAATCGGTAAAACTCTGAAAACGGCTCAAAATACAGTTGATATGGCACTCTACGTTTTCTCAGAGCAACCCTTAGCCAATATTTTGCACATCCAACATCAAAATGGCGTTCAACTTCGGGCGTTGATCGATCGCACCTTTGCCTATCGATACTATAGCGAAGGTTTAGATATGTTGGGGCTGGCGATCGCCCGTCAATGCAAAACTGAACCCGACAACCGCCCCTGGAGAGCCAAGATTACTACCGTCGGCACACCCAATTTACCCATTGGAGACAAACTACACCACAAATTCGCCATCATTGACCAAAAAACAGTCATTACCGGCTCGCAAAATTGGTCAAAAGCCGCCAATCATAAAAATGATGAAACCGTCCTTATCCTCACCAATCCTACCGTTGCCGCCCATTTTGACCGCGAATTTCAGCGCCTTTACCGCAGCGCTAATCTTACCCTTCCAGAGCGCATTTCCGAGCAAATTGCCCGTCAACAGAAAGAATGTCCGCAAATCGAAGCCCAAACTGACAACCCTATTCGTGGAAAACTTGTTAATCTGAATACTGCTACCCAAGCAGAATTAGAAGCCCTACCTGGAATTGGAGAAACCCTAGCGCAACGCATTATCGCTTTCCGTCAACAGCAACCCTTTACCTCCCTCGAAGATTTAGATCGAGTGTCAGGAATTGGGCCGAGTTTACTCAGAAAATTAGACGGCCGAGTGACCTGGTAATATCAATTAACAAATTAACAATTAACAATTAACAATTCAAGGTTTTCTACCAATCATTGATATAAGCTCAACTCGCAGCAAAGTCAGTAAATTTTCGCTTGTATGGAGCCTTAAAAGCCAAAACGATATCCTGTTTAGGAATGCCAGCTTCTACTAATTCATTGGCTATTCCGATTTCCGTCCCATCCCGTTCAATCCAAATTGTACCCTCTTTAATTTCCACATAAACAAGGCAACCAAATACTCTCCTTAGCTCTTGCCAACCCATATTCATAATTTGATAGCGATCGCGCTCTGTGTCAAATAACAATTTAACTTCGGTCTGGCGATTTGAGCAATTTTTGGCATGACTTTCTAGAATGTTTTGGACAATTTCTTGATAATTTAGTCTTTCCATAAAACAACATCCTCTTGATCTGGATTAAAAATCAGTAATTTGAGCTGATACTCGCTAATGATTCTTTGAATAAACTGGCGACTAAAAAACTCATGATAAACATCCACTGGAATTGCTAAGTACAAAATCCGATCGGGTTCGGTTAATCTCAAGGCTGAACGGTAGTTCAGACATTGACCCAGAGCTAGGTGAAATTCAGTTACATCTGAGGGGCCTAAAAAAGACTTGATCTCTACGGCTATTTTTTTACCTGTTTTTTCAGCCGCTAAAATTTTCTCTGCTGTTAGGTCTATGTAAAAATCAATATCCTCAATTTGAATAAATAGATTCTCATCAGTAATTGTCCATTTATCTTTTTCAAGGGCTATTTTAACAGTATTATGAAATATATCTTTAGCGGGCATACTCGAACCAGATTTATTTTACCACTACTCATACCATCAAGCGATCGCCAACTAACCGATTGCCCCCTTAAAACAACACAGTTTGGGGAGCATCTATTTGTAAAGAAATATCACAATTTCCGCGAATTCGCATAAAATCGCTCCCAAAAAACAGAGTAACTAATAGGAGGGATAATAAGCTTCTGGGGAAATCCCGACGGGAAATTACCCAGAAACCGAACTTTAACAGCCTCCTAAGTCCATCCAGAGAGGGATTCCACTGACTCAACCCCCGCTCTGGAACTGAAAACGATTAGGAGAATAAATCCATGTTAACCAACAAATCTGGGATTGATACAGTGGCTCATACCCTTCAGCGCGTTGCTCTTGGAGTAACGTCTGTCGTTCTCTGTTGGAGCGGTTTGAACTGGGACTCGAAAGCGAACGCTGCTCAGTTTTCCGTCTTGTGGTGGGACACAACGCCCGTGAATCCTTGGATCAATAGTGAACTTCGTCAAGAAATGTCTACTTTTCTAGATGATTTTGGTGGTGGAAATCTCTTTGATACCACGTATGTTTCTCATAGAACATCTGGAGGACTGCAAGCCCATTTAGCTTCTAATAGCTATGACGTTGTGGTTTTAGATAGTTTCTATAATCCTCCTTATAGTCCTGCTTTTCCATTTGATTCAGCAGACCAGGAAGCTCTAAAACAGCATTACGCCCAGAAATCGAATTTGATCCTTGATGGAACCCTAAGCATTCGTAGTTTGCAAGCTATCCCAGAAACTGATTTTCCCGGTCCCAATAATGCCTTTGGTAACTTTACCGTGAATCAGATTTATGAACTGGCGACACAGGGAGGAGGGATTTTTATTGGTACTGATGATTATACTGTTCAACGTGATGGAAATTATATGCTTGAGGCTCTCTTCCCAGGGCAACCAGCTAGGTTTAGTGGTTTAAGGAATCCTTCTACAGATGGAGTGTTCTACGGTTCAGATTTGCTCAATAACCAGGTAGCCGTTTCACCTAATGATATTTTTACCCATTGGAGTGCAGTTCCCAGTCAAGGAGTTGCTCCCACGGGGGATTTTATCGATTTCTTGGGTAACCCTGTCACCCTTTACAGTCAAGTGGATGTTGCCGATAAACCTGGTGGTGGGCAAAAATATTCCTATATTTCCACCAGTTGGAAACCGGATGACTGTAAAACTGACGTTACCAGTACAAGTTCTGCGTGTAATCCGGAAAAAGTCCCTGAACCTTCTGCACTTTTGGCACTTTTAGCCGTTGGTGCTGTTGGTTCTCTATTGAAGCGCCGCTAAGGTTAATACTGTAGGATCGATTTCGTTCGTAGTGAGGGCTTTAGCCCTCTCCAGCTAGACTTTTAAGCACTAAAGTGCTTACTACAAACAAAGCCCTATTTTAGGTGAAACAATCCAGTAGGTTGGGTTGAACGAAGTGAAACCCAACATAAAATCAACCTATTCGTTGGGTTTCGGTTCCTCAACCCAACCTACTACGACTGTAAGTCCCTCTCCCACAGGAGAGGGCTACGAATGAATGAAAATGGTATAGAATAGAATCAAACTTATTCACCCAAACCATACACTGAAATTAGGAGACAAGAACAAGAATGACCCAAGTGGTAGTCGGAGAAAACGAAGGAATCGATTCAGCTCTACGTCGCTTTAAGCGCCAAGTATCCAAAGCCGGAATCCTTGCGGATGTGAAAAGCCGCCGTCATTTTGAAACCCCTCAAGAGAAGCGCAAGCGTAAAGCCGTTGCTGCGCGTCGCAAGCGGCGTATGTCTCGCTAGGCAAGATTATTTCAGGTTGATACACCAGGATCTATCTGCAACAATGAGATCTGTAGGGGGGAACGGCCGTTCCCCCCTACAGTCGTTTTTGTCTAACCCTTATCCCCAGGATTGCGTTGTGGATTCCCGGTTCACTGGGCCTAATATCAGTTTTCTAGACCCCTGGGGAATGTAAATCCAACCTAAATCTTGTAGACGGTTGACTAAATTCGAGATGGTAACTCCTAATTGATCCCGGAGTTGGTATAGGGTAGACCATCGGGTAAGATTTTGGCGATGACAATATTCGAGAAGGATGTTCTCTGGCATCAGCAGACAACTGGCAAAGTATTGTGCCTGCCACTCAATCGATTCGAGTTCGGTTAAGGAACTATTCGGACGACACAAGAAAGAATCGCTACTGCTGCTCAGATTTCGTTGTCCTTCTTCACTGACTTCTGCATGGTTGATATGCAGCATCCAATGGCCGATTTCATGGGCTAGGGTAGAGGATTGAAATCCTTCAGGTAAACTGAGAATTTCTTCATTAAGTTCAATTTGACGATTCAAGGGGAGAATGCGGGCCGCAATGGGCCCGTACTCGTCTGAGGGAATCTTATCCCAAACCACTCCCAAATCTAGAAAATCAGCAATACGGTCTACTTCTAAGGGCCAAGAGGGTTTCCAGTTCGGGGTAAATTCCATGCGTAACAGGAGGTCGTTGGCCCGACGCTCAATTTCTGGTTTGGGATAAAAGCGGTAGGGTTTGATTAAACTCAACTGGGGGCATCCTCGTTGGCTGCTTGAAAGATTTTTTCGGCGAAGTCAGGGTTTTCTCGTAAGCGTCTCAGGAGCATGGGCATGGCTTGGGCATTTTGCTTGAGCAGTTCCTCATATTGGTGAGGAATGCGTCCAGCTAGACAAACCAACATATCGGGTTCAAGGTCGAGATGTTTGGCCAGGGAGCGGATGACATCTTCTTTGGGAGGATAGTCAGCGCGATCGTTTTCTAGCTTGGACAGGTAGGTAAAGTCAAGCTTGACCAAGGCGGCTAGGCTCCTTTGGGAATAGCCTTTGTCTTTGCGTGCCCTACGCAGAATTTTACCAAATGTTTCTGTGGTCATTCGTTTTCTCCATTACAAATCTATCCTATCTCTAGTTTGAATAAAAAATCAAAAAATGGGTTGCCAGTCAGGAGAAGTTTGGGCTAGGATAAGGGTGTTGAAAAAATAATCAACGCATGAATTGGAGGCGGAACGATGGCTCAAACTTGGACAGATACAACCTATAAGCTTGATGGCACGGAAATGACGATTTTGACCAGTCACCCTCGTCACGATCAGGTTTCGCTCTATGTACCGGGATATTCTTTAGGGGGTAATGGGTTCTCAATTTTCTTTACCCAAGATCATATTGAACTGCTGGAGACCCTATTAGATCAATTAAAGCAGTTAAAGGGCAGCGATCGCCTCTCCCAAGCTGAACCGGTTGCCCTTCGCCGGTCTTCACCAGCAGAATTGGTGGGATAGGAGAGTGGGGGGATAGGGAGACGCGGAGAACTATTGCCTGTTCCCTGTTCCCCATTCCCCATTCCCTGTTTCCCTAAAGAACGGCAATACAGTCAATTTCGACCAAAACATCCTTCGGCAAGCGCGACACCTCTACACACGCGCGAGCGGGGGCATTCTCCGGGTCAAAATAACCTGAATAGACCTGATTCACGGTAGCAAAATCATTCATATCCTTAAGGAAAATAGTCATTTTCACGGCATTTGCAAAGGAAGCGCCAGCCTCGGCTAAAACCGCTTTCAGGTTATTCATCACCTGTTCCGTTTGTTTGGCCACATCATCGGTATGGACTAATTGATTGGTGCTGGGATCGATCGCAATTTGACCAGAAACAAACAACATCTGACCGCTCGCGGCGATCGCCTGATTATAGGGCCCAACGGGAGCTGGAGCGCTCTGAGTATTAACCACTTTACGAGTCATTCTTCTTCCTCTATCCACTTAAAACAATCGGGGACGCAAGCCATAATTGCGGTACATCCAATAATCTTTCAAAATGCTGTCATGGTCAAAACATAAATTGGGCGGCACTTGCCACAACTCAAACAAATCCAAATTCTGAGCATCATCAGCCGCCTGGGGTTCACCCATCGCTGCCGCAATCATCACCACTGATAAGGTATGCTGGCGAGGATCGCGCCCCGGCTCAGAATACACATGGAACTGCTCCACCAACTCCACTGATAACCCGGTTTCCTCCTTCGCCTCTCGGATAGCCGCCGTTTCTACCGACTCCCCATAATCAACAAATCCCCCAGGAATTGCCCATCCGAAGGGAGGATTTTTACGTTCAATCAACACAATCGGGCGTTCAGGGCGGTCAATCATCTCAATAATGATATCAACCGTAGGCGTAGGATTACGATACTGCATAGTCAAGTCAGATATTTAAAGATTTGCATCTTCCCCAAATTTAAACCCAAGGACACCCCAAGAACATGATAAGGTCATCATGTTAGCTGCGAAATACGCCAATTGTAGAATATGCCCTCTTCTAGACTTAGTGGCATCTTACTCCATCCCACTTCATTTCCGAGTCGGTTTGGTATTGGAGACTTAGGCCACGAAGCATATCGCTTTGTTGATTTTCTTGCCCACACGCACCAAAAACTGTGGCAAATCTTGCCTTTAGGGCCAACCGGTTTTGGGAATTCCCCCTATATGTGCTATTCAGCCATGGCTGGTAATCCCATGCTCATTAGTCCTGAGCATCTCAAGGATGACGGTTTACTCCAAGAAGAGGATTTTCTTCATTTGCCTGAATTTCCCCTAGATTGGGTAGACTTTGAGCGGGTAATTGCCGTTAAAACAGCCCTATTGGAAAAAGCCTGCCAAAACTTTCAGGTACAAATCGAAAACTCCAGCGAAACTCAAGAAGCCTTTGAAACCTTTTGCCAAGAAAAAGCCAGTTGGCTCGAGGATTATGTTTTGTATATGTCCCTCAAGGACGATCGGGAGGGGAAACCTTGGTATGAATGGGATGAAGCGTTAATTAACCGGGAACAAAGCGCTCTGAAAGCGTCTCAAGAGCGGTTACAAGAGAGAATTTTCTACCACCAATTTACCCAATTTAAGTTTTTTCAACAATGGGCAGCGCTCAAAGCCTATGCCAATCAGCAGAATGTGGAAATTATTGGGGATATTCCCATTTATGTTGCCCATGATAGTGCGGATGTCTGGGCTAACCGAGATAACTTTTTGATCGATCCAGAAACCGGTCAACCGGAACTGATGGCAGGTGTTCCTCCGGATTATTTTAGTGAAACCGGTCAGTTATGGGGAAATCCAGTGTATGACTGGGAGTATCTAAAAAAGACTGATTTTAAGTGGTGGATTCATCGCTTTCAGACCATGTTAGAGTATGTGGACTGGATTCGGATCGATCATTTCCGGGGTTTTGAGTCCTTTTGGGCAGTTCCTGAAGGGGAAGAAACGGCGATAAATGGCACTTGGATGCCCACCCCTGGAGAAGCATTTTTTGAGAAATTGGAGCAGACGTTAGGTAAGCTACCCATATTAGCTGAAGATTTGGGGGTGATTACCCCAGAGGTGGAAGCTCTGCGGGATAAGTTTGGATTTCCAGGGATGAGGGTCTTACATTTTGCGTTTGGTTCCGATGCGGGGAACCCGTTTTTGCCCTACAATCTACCGCGCAACTGCTTGGTTTATACGGGAACCCATGATAATAATACGACTTTGGGTTGGTTTGAGAACGATCTACCCGATTGGGAGTGCGATCGCGTGGTGAATTATTTGGGTCATTTGAGTCCCAATGGTATTCATTGGGATCTCATTCGCTTGGCCTTGTCTTCTGTGGCCAATTGGGCCATTATTCCCATGCAGGACTTGTTGGGTTTAGATGAGCGAGCAAGGATGAATACTCCTGGACAGGCTGAGGGAAATTGGAGTTGGCGTTATCGTCCAGACTCGATTGGTACTTGGTTGTGCGATCGCCTCCAACTGCTCACCCAACTCTACGGCAGATCCTCAAAGGGCAGTTAACTGCGAGAGAGCTGGTTCGCTGTAAAGATCACTTCTTCTACAGCACCCGGTTCTCCCAGTTTTTCGGATTTCCCTTCGTTGAGGGCAACAGAAACTGCTCCAGCATTACCCGCTACGATAATCAATTTTTGATTGGCGACCCAGGTTTGTTGGGTTCCTTCGGTCAGAGTTCCTTCAAAAGCGGTTTCTCCATCCGCTTCAATCAATATCCAAGACGGTTCAGTGACGATCACGCTGACCCGAACCGGTTCGATAGAGTTCGGATCGGGTTCAGATTTGACGACTAGGGAAGCGGGGGAGGATTCTGAGGGAACTACTGAGGGGGGAGAAGGAGGGCTAGAGGCGATCGCTTCGATTTCTGGTGCAGGTTGTTCAACTAAATAATCGACAGACGACCCCACAGAACGTTCAATCCAATAGGATAGCCCATTGACGGAACCAAAAATAATAGCCACATATAACAAATACAAATGAACCGGGCGCAGTTGCCACATGGGCCAACGCATCCAAGAGGCCTTGAGCAAGTTAAATCGAGACTCTGAAGGGAAGGGACTGGCAAAGCTAGAACCATCGAGTCCTAAAAAATCGGCATAGCGTCTGAGGAAATAATGGACATAAACGGGTTCTGGGAGTTGTTCAAGTTTTCCCTCTTCGATCGCCCCGAGTAGGCGTTGTCGGATACGGGTTTTCGTGGCAATGTGGTCTAAACTCAAACCTTTTTCCTGACGGCGATCTCGTAATTGAGACCCCAGGTCAATTAAGACGCTCTTCAAGGAATCAAACTCATTGACTGAGGATTGTATGGTTTTCTGTTTCTTCATCAATTACGCTCCTTCACCACCGATCTGTTTGTACCACAGTTTCCTCTCAAAGCTGTAATTTCCAAGGCTCTCAGATATCGATATTGCCCTTTAGGTAAGGCTTTGAGTTGAATTGAGCCAATAGCACTCCGATGGAGACTAAGCACGGGATACCCTAGGGTTTGGGCCACCTTACGGATTTGCCGATTCCGACCTTCCCATAAGACAATTTCGAGCAAAGTTTTGTGAGTGCCTTGCGATCTCATTCGCCTGACTTTAGCGGGTAGAGTTTGGATGTTTTCATAGACTATACCGTTTCTCCAGTCTTCGAGAACCGATTCTGGGGGAATTCCTTCGACCCAAACGCGATAGGTTTTGGGGATACTATGGCGAGGGTGAGTCATCTGAAAGGTCAAGTCTCCATCATTAGTGAGCAAGATTGCCCCGGTCGAATCAACATCTAAGCGACCGACCGGGTGAATACCAGTATGGTGAGACAGAGTAGGAGGAAGGAGGTCTAAAACGGTAGTGCGATTTTGAGGATCGGCACAGGTGCAAATCACTCCTAGGGGTTTGTTCAGTAAGAGGTAAAGGGGTTGGGGACGATGGTGAAGGGAGAGAAGAGAACCATCAATTTCGATCGCATCGCGATCGGGGTTCGCTTTCTGGCCGAGTTGATGAACCACCTGACCATTAATACGAATGCGACCCTGTTGGATCATCACCTCTGCCTGTCGTCGGGACGCGACACCCCAACGAGATAAAATTTTTTGTAATCGTTCATCCCTGGGTAGATGACTCGAATCAGCCTCCATCATTGTTGTGATACTCACCAGTTTTAGGGTTAGGTTAAGAGGTTAGCGAAGAAAAAAGTTTTGCTTGACTGGCAGTCCCAGTTGCTGACAACTGGGTAATCTTTACAAATCTTACAAGAAGTTGCCCAGAACGGGGGGGAGTTCAATTAAAAATTCAAAATTAAAAAACTCAAAATGATTATCTTTGCCTTAACTCAGCGCTCTCAACGGACTAGGGGAGGCGAGAATTAATCAAGGTAGAGATTAAGGTTTATTGAAATCCCCTGATGGCTGTTGAGGTAGATAAATTTCAATCCATGCTCCTCTGGTTTCTAGATGGTTACTGGCCTTGACCCATCCTTTATGAGCTTCGACAATTTGCCGGACAATGGCCAATCCTAATCCACTACTGTGAGTTAAGGGGGTACGGGGAGGGTCAGATGAATTGGAGGACACAGCAGGAGCAGTTTGGCTACTGGAGAGGACTCTAGCACGGGAGGGTTCTCCCCGATAAAAGCGCTCGAAGACATAGGGTAAGTCAGTTTCTGGGAAACCTACACCGCCGTCAATAACTTCAAGATGCACCCATTTCTGAGATGGAGTGGTTGAGTTTGGGCATTCTTCTATACTGAGTTTAACCCATATTTGACCTTGGAGGGGACTATATTTAATGCTGTTGTCAAGGAGATTAATGAACACGCGACATAAGCGATGTTCGTCGCCGTGGATCAATAGCCGTTCTGGGCCAGAATATTGCAGTTGGAGTTGTTTCTGACGGGCTAGGGGTTCGAGGGCGATCCAGGAGGAGCGGATCAGGTCAGGTAGGTTAATGGGTTTCCAGTTGAGGCTATAGGACGATCCTCGTTCGAGTTGACTCAGATCGAGGAGGACTTGGACAATATCGCTCAGGCGAATGACTTCGGAAAGGAGGCGATCGATCCAGTTGCGCAGGGGCGGATCGAGGCGAGTTTGAAGGGTTTCGGCAACGAGACGAATGGAGGTCAGGGGAGTTTTGAGTTCATGGGCAACATCGGAAAACGCCCGATCGCGCTGGTTGGCTAAAGTGAGTAGTTCTTGGCAGTTTTCCAAGAAGACTCCAACCCGACCTTTTGACAGAGGAATACTGTAGGCTTTCAGGGCGATTTTGGGTTTGAGCGATCGCTGGGTATTCTGAGGTTCTACCGTTGGCGCAATCGGTTGAAAGTTCCAGTATTTTTCAACCGGTTTTTGGGTCGTGCGGGTTTGGTCGATCAGTTCATCTAACTCATAGGACCGAACAATTTCCAGCAGTAGGCGAGGACTGTTGAGTTCTGGAGGAGTAATGCCAAAGAGTTGATAGGCTTGGGCGTTGCACCAGATAAGTTGATTTTGATCGTCAACTTGTAAATGGCCTAGGGGGGCACAAGTGAGGATTGATTGCCAGTAATCTATGTCTTGTTGTAGATGGTATTGATGTTTCCGTTGATGGGCGATCGCTCTTACTAGACGTTCTGGGAACCGGCCCATCAGTCCTGAACCAGAGGTCAATTCAGGTAGGATTCGCTTGATTTGTCGTTCTAAGCGAAATTGACATCCTAGCCATAGGAGCAAGCCTACCGCTAATCCCAGTAAGAATCCGAGTAGTGGCACAATCATAGCTTTCCTTGATTATCACCTCATCGCCTAGGGTTGCGATCGCATTTTCAATGGCGCGATTTCGGTTAGCTAAAGCGGTATCCAAATCCACGAACCGTCAGTAAATATTCTGGGTGACTGGGGTCGAGTTCAATTTTTTCGCGTAGCCAACGAATATGTACATCTACGGTTTTAGTATCTCCCATGAAGTCGGGTTCCCAAATGCGCTCGATCAGTTGGTCTCGCGACCACACTCGTCGAGGATGGTTCATAAAGAGTTCGAGTAAGCGGAATTCTTTGGGAGAGAGGTTAATTTCTTGGTCGCGGACGATGACGCGGCACTCTTGGGGTAATAGGGTAATGTCTTTGATTCTCAGGACTGAGGGACAAGATTCGGGAATGGGATAGCGGTTGCGCCGCAGGAGGGCGCGCACTCTAGCTACTAATTCTCGCACGCCGAATGGTTTGGTAAGGTAGTCATCTGCTCCAACTTCTAACCCGACGACGCGATCGGTTTCTGAGCCTTTGGCACTGAGAATGAGGATAGGTACCGTATGACCTCTTTGACGCAGCCAACGGCAAAGGTCAAGACCATTGATCGAAGGTAGCATCAGATCGAGAACGATCGCATCAATGGATTCTATCGGGCGATCGCCTCCTTCCTGTTGTTGATGAAATAATTCCACAATTCCCCGACCATCTTCAGCCGCTATCACCTCAAATCCTTCATCCCGTAAGGATAGGGCCACCGTTTCTCGAATCAGTTCTTCATCTTCGACGACCAAAACTCGCCCTAAACTCAATTGTGAATTGGTTTGGGTTGTTTCTATCGGCAATGTAAATACCATGACTAGCCTACCAACTCCGACAGTACGATCCCCTTAAGCGTACCAGTTTTTCTTGAAAAACATCACATTTTTCCAATTCAATTTATGTGAGGTTTGTCTATACTTTGTCTATATGAATAGATGGTTGATTTTTAGGGCTTTTCCCTGTTGATAGCTAACTTTATTGTCTAATCATGCAGTAAATTCATTAATTTTATCCTTTAATTTTCTTCTACGTGAATCCCTGTTTTTTCTGGGCAACCAATTCTAACCTAGGACTTGAAAGTCCTAGTCATTTTAAACTATAGATCGCCAGGTCAACTTTCACTGAATTGTTTAAAGGTTGCATTTTCCCGATAATCATCATGCAAGTCAAGAATACAATTAAAGGATTATGAAGAAAACATAAAGTTGTGATTGATCAAACTTATCTTCCTATTCAGATGAGGTATAACTGGCACAAGAGAATAACGAATCTATAAAACGTCCGATCAATAAAGAGTCAAGATTTTTCCTATTTATCAGGTATTGACTCTCTTGATTGGGTAATACGGATAACACACTGATAATACTCTCCTTTTTGCCTCGATAGCCCCTAACTCTCATTCAGGCAAGGAGATTATGACTATGACAGCTTCAACTGTTGTCAAACCCCCCCCAAAAATTCGAGTTGCAGTGGCCAGTAAGGACAAGGGTTTAACCAACGAGCATTTCGGCCATGCTCGCGAGTTCCTCATCTATGAAGTTGATACTCATCAAGCTCAATTGCTCGAAAACCGCCCGGTTAAACCCTATTGTCATGGCCCAGAAGGAGGCCCAGGAGACCTGAGCGAGAACATTGCGGCTTTATCCGATTGCACAGCAGTTTTAGTGGCTAAAATTGGCGCACTACCGGAAAGTCGCCTCCAAGAAGCCGGGATTGAAGTCGTACAAGTTTACAACACAATCGAAACTGCTGTCTTAGATTTTTACAGTCAATGGGTTGAGAAATCCATTCAATCAATAGAGCGCCAAGATAACCCAGACTAGCGCGTTAGATCTCCATCGAGCAGAACGCGGGCTATTGGCCATTTTTAGCTATTCATGTTTGTCCAAATTATCCTCAATCCTCATCGAAACCATGGACGCACGACCCTCAACAATTTATCTCGATAATAATGCAACCACCCGGATTGCCGACGAAGTTTTAGAAGCCATGCTTCCCTACTTACAGGACTATTATGCGAATCCTTCCAGTATGCATACCTTCGGAGGACAATTGGCCAAACCGGTACGAAAAGCACGGGAACATGTGGCCCAATTATTAGGCGCTCAACCTGATGAAATGATCTTCACCAGTTGCGGTACAGAAGGGGATAATGCTGCTATTCGGGCTGCCTTAGCCAGTTATCCCGATAAGCGCCATATTGTTACCACTAAAGTTGAACACCCGGCCATTATTAACCTCTGTAAGCGGTTAGAAAAGCAAGGCTATACCACCACCTATTTAGGCGTAAATGAGAAAGGGCAACTCAATTTAAATGAATTGAAGGCAGCGTTGACAGAGGATACGGCTTTAGTGTCCGTCATGTGCGCGAACAATGAAACGGGAACCCTCTTCCCCATCGAAAGAATTGGGCGCATTGTCAAAGAACGGGGCATTTTGTTCCATGTAGATGCGGTACAAGCGGTGGGTAAAGTGCCCCTGAACATGAAAGAGAGTACCGTGGATTTTCTGGTGTTATCTGGACATAAGTTGCACACTCCAAAAGGTATTGGGGCCTTGTATGTTCGCAAAGGGGTAAGGTTTCGGCCCCTTTTAATTGGGGGACATCAGGAGCGAGGCAGACGTGCAGGAACGGAAAATGTACCCGGTATCATTGCTCTAGGGAAAGCGGCTGAGTTGGCGATGCAGTCGATGGAGACTGAAAATAAGCAAGTCCGACAGTTGCGCGATCGCCTCGAACAAAGCATTTTAACCACCATTCCCCATACCCAGCTCAATGGACATCCTGCCTTAAGACTGCCCAACACCACCAATATCGGCTTTAAGTACATCGAAGGAGAAGCCATCTTACTCTCCCTCGATCGCTATGGAATTTGTGCCTCCTCTGGATCGGCTTGCACCTCCGGTTCCCTAGAACCGTCCCACGTTCTGCAAGCCATGGGACTGCCCTACACCATTTTGCACGGTTCCATTCGCTTTAGCCTATCTCGGTATACCACCGACGCAGAAATCGACCAGGTATTGCAAGTGATGCCCAAAGTTGTAGAGCGACTCCGCCAAATTTCCCCCTTCAAAGATGCCACCGACGAACAGCACGGTTGGTTGAGTTCAGTGGGGGATAAACAACTGGCTCAGACTCGCTAAATCTATAGCCATTGACCAACCTTTCTAACCATTCAAACTCAAGGGAGCTGCTAGAACCATGTGGGACTATACGGATAAAGTGATCGATTTATTTAACAATCCTCATAACATGGGGGAAATTACCTCCTCCGACTGTGAAGAATATGAAACCGTTGCTGTCGGTGATGTCGGTAGTATCGCTTGTGGCGATGCCTTGCGGTTGCACCTAAAAGTCAATACTCAAACCGAACAAATTATTGATGCCAGGTTTCAAACCTTTGGATGCGCCAGTGCGATCGCCTCCTCTTCTGCCTTAACCGATCTTATTCAAGGCATGACCCTCGATCAAGCCCTAACCCTCAGCAACCGAGAGATTGCCGACTTTTTAGGAGGGCTTCCCGAAGAAAAAATGCACTGCTCCGTCATGGGACAAGAAGCCCTAGAAGCAGCCATTTACAACTACAAAGGCATTCCCCTAGAAGCCGAAGAAGAAGATGAAAGCCCCTTAGTTTGTCGCTGCTTTGCCATCACCGAAGGCAAAATTAAACGCATTATCCAGGACAATCATCTCACCACAGCCGAACAAGTCACTAACTATATCAAAGCAGGCGGCGGTTGTGGTTCTTGTCTGGCTGAGATTGACGATATCTTGGCTGAAGTGACCCAAGAACGAAAACAACAGCAGCATATGAACCAGGTTGCTGTTGAAACCTGCGTCGAATTAGCCGAAAAACTCGCCAGTGCCTCTCCAGAACCGGCATCTGAATTGCCCCCATTAACCACATTACAAAAGATTACGTTAATTCAACAAATTTTAAATGATGAAATTCGTCCGATGGTGGCTATGGATGGCGGTGATGTGGAGCTTTACGACATAGAAAATAATCTCGTTAAAGTCATCTTAAAAGGAGCCTGTGGTAGTTGTCCGAGCGTGCTGACGACTTTAAAGCAAGGCATTGAGCAAACCTTGCGCGATCGCGTCTCAGATGATTTAATCGTCATTGCCGTTGAATAGCACTCTATAGACTTAGGAATAAACCTGCCATATCTTCACTCAATAATCCATACAACCCTTATTTAAAGCACGGTTTAGCCGTGCTTTTGTCATGATATAGACCTGTATATTAGGAGTTAAATTAAAAATATTGTTATAATAAATTAATCTTTAAACACATTTAAATAATATCAATTTCTGCATTTTTACAATCCAGTTTTTGCCAATAAAATAAGAATAATTGACAACAAAGTGATTGTTTAAAATTTAAAAATAGAAAAAGTAAGCAAAATCACTTTTATTGAATCAAAAAATGTGTTTTGTGTAGTCACATATACAGTTATTTTACTTTTAAAAGTTTATAACTATATTCGTAGGCAAGAAAAGTGAAGTCATCCTTGAACCCATCCAGTTACAGGAAAACTTTGCAGAGTATATTGTCAGTGTTTCAGAAGTTATTCTCTTTAATCGTAGTGGCTTATATTTGTCAATAGAGAGAGGAAGTCTTAAACCACCCCCACTCTATTGATTCCTCTGTAAGCCATTACTTAACTACCCCAAACAGGAGGTTTAATCATGAGGAAAATCGCTGTTTACGGAAAAGGCGGAATTGGTAAATCAACCACCACTCAAAATACAGTTGCTGGGTTAGTTGAATTAGGCCGCAAAGTCATGATTGTCGGTTGTGATCCCAAAGCTGACTCCACTCGGTTACTACTCGGTGGCTTACACCAGAAAAGCGTCTTAGATACCTTACGCGAAGAAGGCGATGACGTAGACTTAGAAGACATCCGCAAAGAAGGCTTTGGGAAAACTTTATGTGTTGAATCCGGTGGGCCAGAACCGGGTGTCGGTTGTGCAGGACGGGGGATTATTACCTCCATCAGTATGCTCGAACAACTCGGAGCCTATGAAGAACAAGTTGGTTTAGACTATGCCTTCTACGACGTTTTAGGAGACGTAGTTTGTGGTGGATTTGCCATGCCCATCCGCGAAGGCAAAGCTCAAGAAATCTATATTGTCACCTCTGGTGAAATGATGGCAATGTATGCTGCCAACAACATTTGTCGAGGTATTATGAAATATGCCGAGTCTGGTGGTGTTCGGTTAGGTGGATTGATTTGTAACTCCCGTAAAGTTGACCGAGAAGCAGAACTGATCATGGCTTTAGCCGACGCATTAGGCACACAAATGATTTACTTCATGCCACGGGACAACATGGTACAACGGGCAGAATTAAACCGGAAGACGGTGATTGAATACGCTCCCGAATCCGAACAAGCGCAACATTATCGCAACTTGGCTAAAGCCATTGATGAAAATACCAATCAAGTCATTCCTACTCCCGTATCTAATGATGACCTGGAAAAATTACTCGTGAAATATGGATTATTCGGTTAAGGATACACCCGTATTCTCAACGGACATCCATTCCTTTTGTTGTATTTTCTCATTTTTGAGGAGGAAAAACTCAAATGCCAGTCGCTATTCGAGCCATTGTTCGACCAGAAAAAGCCACTGATGTGATGCAAGCCTTATTGAACGCAGGCTTTCCCGCTGTCACCAAAATTGATGTTTACGGTCGAGGCAAACAACGGGGTTTGAAAATTGGGAACGTTCACTACGATGAACTGCCTAAAGAACTGTTAATGTTCGTCGTCCCCGACGAAGATAAAGACACTGTAATTCGGATTATTCTTGACAGCGCCCGTACCGGAACCGAAGGAGCCTATGGAGATGGAAAAATCTTCGTAACTCCAGTTGAAGAAATCTACACCGTCAGTACAGGTGTTAAAGAAACGGCTCAAGTTTCAGTCCCGGCCACCCCGGAAACTTCTCCTCGAACCTTAGTGACGACTTAGATCCAGATTGATCGCCGTATTGCTGATTGTTAGGGGTCATATTTTCCCGAAGAATATATCCAACACGAATCACCAGTTTAACCGATCGTTTAACCCCTAACAATTGTAATTCTACTGTAGATTAACACTGAGGAAAGAGACATGAAAGAAGTTATTGCGATTATTCGCATGAACAAAATGCATGAGACCAAAGAAGCCTTGATTAAGGCAGGTTTTCCTGGATTTAATGCCGTGAAAGTTGCCGGTCGAGGACGGCAAGCCATGGAAGCAGAAGTGGTAGATGCCTTAAATAAGCATCCTGAAGATGCATCAGAGGTATTGCCGTTACTCGCTCATGTTCCTCGCTTAATTCCCAAGCGTTTGGTTAGTTTAGTTGTTCCTGATGAGTTGGTCAAAGAAGTAGTCAATACCATCATCAAGGTCAATCAAACTCGGAATGCTGGAGATGGCAAGATCTTTGTAGTGCCAGTACTCGACAGTATTCGGATTCGGACTCGCGAAAAAGGGAATTTTGCGATCGATGAAATGGGTTCAGGCATGTTTTTTGCCTAAAGTAGTCCCTAATCTAGTTGACATCGAATGATAGGAGAATTTATCTCAAACTAGCCGGATTTACTGTGAGATTAATTCGGGACGGGAGATCGGAAATAAAAAGCAGATTAACTCTAAATATTGTTCTCTTCTCTCGTCTTTACGAACCCCAAACATAATGGAGAGAAAACCATGACTGAAAAATTATCACCGACGACTGATTTTGAATCAGAATCCCAACAGGCACAACAAGGTGTGATGCTTTCTCCGTCTCCCATAAGTCTGGAAGAGACCCAGGATAGTATTGCGGAAATCATTGGAGCCTATCCGAAGAAAGTCGCTCGCAAACGGAGCAAACATATTGTTGTTCGTGACCCATCTATTCCGGAGCAAGAAATTAACGCTAATGCCCGTACAACTCCCGGAATTATAACTCAGAGAGGATGTGCTTTTGCGGGATGTAAAGGTGTGGTTGTGGGGCCATTTGGTGACTGCGTACACATCGTTCATGGTCCGATTGGGTGTTCCTATTATTCTTGGTTAACTCGACGCAATCAGTTTAAACCGAGAGAAGATGGCAAAGAATTTTTACACTATTGCTTCTCCACCGATTTGAACGAACATGATGTTGTGTTTGGTGGCGTGAATAAGTTAAAGCAGGCGGTGCAAGAAGCCTATGATATTTTCCAACCCAAATCGATTACGGTTCACTCCACTTGTCCGGTGGGATTAATTGGAGATGATATCCAAGGTGCAGCTAGGGAAATGACGCAAAAACTGGGACTTCCGGTCGTTGCCTTTAACTGTGAAGGATATAAAGGAGTCAGTCAATCCGCAGGACACCATATTGCCAACAATGGTTTCTTCAAACATTGGATTGGAAATGATACTGAAACGGAAGAAATCGAAGGATTTACCGTTAACCTGATGGGTGAATATAACATCGGGGGTGACTCTTGGGAAATTGAGCGGGTGCTGGAAAAATGTGGCATTAAAGTGGTTTCCACATTTAGTGGCGATGCCTCTTATGATGATGCGATCAAGGCTCATTTAGCCAAAGTAAATCTGGTCATGTGCCATCGTTCCATTAACTATATGGCTTCCATGATGGAAGAGAAATATGGTACGCCTTGGATGAAAGTGAACTTTATTGGCGTTCATGCTTTTGCCAAGAGTTTGCGTAAGATTGCTAAGTTCTTTGATGATCCAGCTTTGATTCAACGGGTTGAAGACGTGATTGTGGAAGAATTGGCGATCGCCGAAGCTCAGTTGACCCAGTACCGCAAACGACTCGAAGGAAAAACGGTATTCTTGTTCGTTGGCGGTTCCCGGGCCCATCACTACCAAGAACTATTTGCAGATCTCGGCATGAAAACCATTGTAGCAGGCTATGAGTTTGCTCACCGGGATGACTACGAAGGACGGCAAGCCCTACCGAAGATCAAGGTGGATGCAGACAGTCGCAACATTGAAGAATTGGATGTAGAACGCGATTCAGAGCGCTATAATCCTCCATCGGATGCAGAAATGGAACGTCTGCGTAACGAGAAGATCATGAATGACTACAAAGGAATGATGCCCGATATGGGTGAAGGCACATTGCTAGTAGACAACATTTCTCACCATGAACTCGATGTGTTGATCAAACGCTTTAAACCCGATCTGATTGGTTCTGGAATTAAAGACAAGTACGTCATTGAGAAATTCGGCGTACCTTGCAAGCAGTTGCACAATTATGACTACGGTGGGCCCTTTGCTGGTTTCCGAGGTGCAGTCAACTTTGCCAAAGATGTGGATCTGCGAGTCAATAGCCCCACTTGGCAATACATCAAAGCCCCTTGGGATTAGGGTTAACGGGCTGGAAAGCCCCTACCCTCCCTCCTCCAGTTGCAGGGGGTTTGTCCTGAACTCGTTGCAACTCTCACCCTTCATTCATCCCAACTCGGAGAGAAAATCATGTTAGAAGCAACCCCCAAAGAAGTTGTAGAACGCAAAGCACTACGGGTTAACCCCGCCAAAACATGCCAACCCATCGGGGCTATGTACGCCGCATTAGGAATTCATGGATGCTTACCCCATTCCCATGGCTCACAAGGATGTTGTTCTTACCATAGATCGCACCTAACTCGTCATTATCGCGACCCGATCATGGCAGCAACCAGTTCGTTTACTGAAGGTTCAGCCGTCTTTGGTGGTGGTGCAAACTTGCGTCAAGCGTTTACCACCATGTACAAACTGTACGACCCTGATGTAATTGCGATTAATACCACCTGTCTGTCAGAAACCATTGGTGATGATATTCCGACGTTGATTCGGGAAGCGCGGGAAAGTGGGATTATCCCCGAAGGTAAAGTGGTCATTCATGCCAATACCCCCAGTTATGTGGGAACTCATGTAACGGGTTGGTCAAATATGACGGCTGGGATTGTCAAGTACCTTTCAGAGAAGACTGAAACTCCCCAACAGCAAATTAATGTGATTCCCGGATATGTAGAACCGTCCGATATCCGCCAGATTAAGCATCTGCTGGATCAAATTGGGGTGAACTCTGTAGTCTTCCCAGATACCAGTGATGTGGTGGATACGCCGCAAACGGGAACATTTGAGATGTATCCCAAGGGAGGAACCTCAGTGGAAGCGTTGCATACTACTGGCGATAGCATCGCAACTCTGGCTCTGGGGCCAGATGCCTCGAAACAAGCGGCGAAAGAACTGGAAAATAAATGCAAGGTTCCCTATCAATTGTTGGATTTACCCATCGGTATTGCCGCAACGGATCGCTTTATCCAAGCAATTATAGAAACCACAGGTGCAGCCGTTCCAGAGTCCTTGAAAGATGACCGGGGTCGGTTAGTAGACTTGATGACGGATATGCAGCAATATCTCTATGGCAAGCGAGTCGCTTTAGCTGGAGATCCCGATCAAATTGTTCCTTTAACTGAGTTTCTCGTCAGTTGTGGCGCTAAACCCATGTATGCGATCACTGGAACAGCTTCCAAATATTTCACCACGCGCTGTAAAGAAATCTTGGAAGAGTGGGTTCCCGATGCGATCGTCAAAGATGATACGGATCTGTTCTATCTACATCAACTGATCAAGACTAATCCTGTGGATCTACTCATTACCAACGTTTATGGCAAATATATTGCCCGTGCGGAAGATATTCCCCTAGTCCGGTTTGGTTGGCCGATCTTAGACCGTGTCGGTCACAGTTTCTTCCCCTCTGTTGGCTATAAGGGCAGTATGCATCTGTTGTGCGACATCATTAATACGATTTTGGAACGCAAAGATCGGGATGACCCCGATGAAATCTTTGAGTTAGCTCTGTAATATTAATTGCTCAAGGGTGAGAGGGTATGGTCTAGATCCCCCAACCCCGTATTCGTGTCAGCAACAGCCGATTCAGGTCGGCTCTGTCTCAACCTTTGTGTCTAAATCAGGAGGATATCATGAGTAAACTAACGAAACCCGAACACCACATTTTTGTTTGTAATTCTTTTAGAACCAAGGGAGAAGCTCAGGGCGTTTGCAACAAGAAGAAAGCGGTAAGTTTAATTCAGTATCTTGAAAATGAATTGGTCGATCGCGGACTCGATAATGTCCTAGTCTCTTCTACCGGTTGTCTGAAACTCTGCGATCATGGCCCCGTGATGATGGTCTATCCCGACAACTATTGGTATGGGGAAGTGGATGAAGATGCGATCGATGAAATTCTCGATGCACTTGAAGACAATCAACCGGCTGAAGAATACTTATTTGCCACTTAAAGCCATCCCTATAGCAGAGAAAGAGTTGGTGAGGACAGTTAGATTATGGTTTTAGGCAATAGGCAATAGGCAATAGACAGTATCCTAACTCTCCCTTCTTCTCTATACAAGTCAGGTTGGGGACAGCCATAACCTCCCTTTGTCAAGGAAGATTTATACCCTCAAGGGCGCAAGCCATGCGCCCTTCCTTATTACTTCTCATTCGGACAAAATTATGACTGGAATTTTAAGAGAGCGAGAGAAACAAATTCACCGCAAAGGAAATAGCCCTTTTGAGTTTGCTTGCAATAAAGAAAGCTTGGCGGGTGCGGTTAGCCAAAGAGCTTGTGTTTTCTGTGGTTCTCGCGTCGTTCTTTACCCCATTGCCGATGCCATTCATTTGGTTCATGGCCCCATTGGTTGTGCGGCGTATACTTGGGATATTCGTGGCGCGCTCTCTTCCGGCCCAGAATTACATCGACTCAGTTTTTCCACAGATTTACAAGAGCGAGATGTGATTTTTGGCGGTGAGAAAAAACTCGACCAAGCCCTATGTGAATTAATCGATCGTCATCATCCCAATGGTGCATTTGTCTATTCAACTTGTATTGTGGGTATTATTGGAGACGACTTAGAAGGAATTTGTAAACGAGTTAGCCAAGAAAAAGGCATTCCGGTTATTCCCGTACAGTCCGAAGGCTTTAAGGGGAATAAACGAGCCGGATATAATGCCGCTTGTCGAGCCATGTTTCGCTTAGTGGGCATGGGCGATACCACCGGCATTTCTCCCCACAGTATTAATATTTTGGGTGACTTTAACTTGGCTGGAGAGATTTGGATTATCCGTGAATATTTTGAGCGAATAGGCATTCAAGTAGTCGCTAATATTACTGGGGATGGACGGATCAAAGACATTCAGCGATCGCATGGTGCAGCCTTGAATGTGGTGCAGTGTTCTGGGGCAACCCTGGACTTAGCCAAAATGATGCAAGAAGACTATGATGTTCCCTTCCTGCGAGTCTCTTATTTTGGCATTGAAGATATGGCAGAAGCCTTATATTCAGTTGCTCGGTTCTTCGATGACGATCCCACCATTTTGCAACGAGCGCAAGAGTTAGTGCGCTCTGAATTATCCACCCTTTATGGACAGTTGAACGAATACCGCAAAGACTTAGAAGGAAAAACCGCAGCCATTTATGTCGGTGGTGCATTTAAAGCCTTTTCCTTAGTCAAAGCCTTCCGGTTATTGGGTATGGATGTGGTCATGGTCGGGTCACAAACAGGAACTAAAGCAGATTATCAAGAACTGCATGAAATTACCGATGAAGGAACCATTATTGTTGATGATTCTAATCCCTTAGAATTATCTGGTTTTTTGAAAGAAAAGGATGTGGATATTTTTGTTGGTGGAGTCAAAGAGCGCCCCATTGCCTATAAATTGGGGATTGGCTTCTGCGACCACAACCACGAACGAAAAGAAGCCCTGGAAGGATTTGTTGGAATGCTCAATTTTGCTAAAGAAGTTCACTCTACGGTGATGTCTCCCATTTGGCAATTTGTGCCTCGACGTAACCAACCGGAGTAATCGACAAATTTTGATCGTTGCAATTTGGGAGAGGGAAAAATCATGGGTAAAATAAAAATTAAGCAGAAAACCGAGGCTTATGTCTCTACAACCAATGCCTGCAAACTCTGTAAACCTCTAGGAGCTTGTATTGCTTTTCGAGGCATAGAAGGATGCGTTCCCTTCTTGCATGGATCTCAAGGCTGTGCGACGTATATGCGCCGTTATATTATTAGTCATTTCCGAGAACCGATTGATATTGCCTCGTCTTCTCTGAGTGAAAAACATGCTGTCTATGGGGGCGGGCCAAACTTGAAAAAAGGTATTCTCAATGTGATGGAGAAATACCATCCCGATGTCGTGGGAATTGCCACCACTTGTTTAACGGAAACCATCGGCGATGATGTGAGACGATTCTTATTGGAATTTCAAGAAGAATTTGGCCAAGAAGAGGATCCATTACCGACTTTGGTACGGGTGGCAACTCCGAGCTATAGTGGCACTCACGCGGAAGGATTTCATGCCACGGTTAAAGCAGTCATTGAACAATTGGTGGGGGTAGAAAGTTCAGCTCCTTCCGTTTCCTGTTCCCTGAATGTATTGCCGGGTTTAGTTTCTCCGGCAGATCTGCGCTATCTGCGAGAAGTTGTGCAAGATTTTGGCATTAAAGCTACAATTTTACCTGATTTTTCCGATACATTGGATGGGCCAGCGCAACTGGATTATCTGACGATTCCAGAAGGTGGAACCCCGGTTGCTGAGATTCGCGCGATGGATCGGGCGATCGCCACTTTGGAATTCGGACGAGTCTTAGAAGGCACGGGCAGCACTGGAGGAGAAGTGTTGCGCGAGCGTTTTAACCTACCATTGCACCCCTTGGGACTCCCCATCGGTTTGCGAGAGAGCGATCGCTTCTTTAACCTCCTGCAAGAACTCACCGGACAACCCATCCCCCAAATTCATGCATCCGAGCGGGGACGGTTAGTCGATGCCTATGTCGATGCTCACAAATATCTCTTTGGCAAACGCGCCGTAGTCTACGGAGAGGAAGATTTAGTCGTGGGATTAACCGCGTTCCTCACAGAAATTGGCGTTAAACCCATTTTATGCGCCTCTGGAGGCAATAGCGGCCAACTCGCCGCTGCCATAGAAGCCGTCACCGCAGAGATCGTCAGAGAACCCGTCCCCGTCCGTGACAATGTGGATTTCTACGAAATAGGCGAACAAATCGATCGCATTCAACCTGATTTAATTATCGGTACGAGCAAAGGATATCCCATTGCTCGCAAACATCAAATTCCCATGATTCGCGTCGGTTTCCCCATTCACGATCGCTTTGGCGGACAGCGCCTGTTGCACCTCGGTTATCGCGGAACTCAGCGCCTGCTCGATCAAATTGTTAACGCCATTATCGACAAGAAACAAGCCGATTCCCCCGTCGGGTATGGCTATTTGTAGACAGCGATCGGGGATAGGGAGACGCGGTGACACGGTGACGCAGAGACGCGGAGAAATAGGGAACTTCCTATTCCCTATTCCCTATTCCCCATTCCCCATTCCCTAAAAAAACATCACGGAGAACCTAAAATGACTACCACCATTGATTACGCCAAACATCCTTGCTTCAATGTCGATGTAAAAGGACAATATGGACGAGTTCATTTACCCGTCGCACCCAAATGTAATATTCAGTGTAATTATTGCAATCGCAAATATGATTGCGTCAATGAAAGTAGACCTGGAGTAACCAGTACTGTTTTATCTCCAGAACAGGCACTCTATTACATGGGTCAAGTTTTGGAGAAAGAACCCCGAATTACGGTGGCTGGAATTGCCGGACCGGGCGATCCTTTTGCCAATCCAGAGCAAACCTTACGGACGATGGAATTGTTGCGGGAAGAATACCCAGAGTTAATTCTTTGTCTATCGAGCAATGGACTGAATTTAAAGCCAGAATATATTGCCAAAATTGCGGAAATTGGGGTCAGTCACGTCACCGTTACCATGAATGCGGTAGACCCAGAAATTACCCGCAAAGTTTATCGTTGGGTTCGGGATGGTAAAACGGTTTATCAAGGATTAAAAGGAGCAACCTTACTTCTAGAGCGACAATTGGAAGCCATTCAGAATTTAAAAGCGGCTGGAGTAACGGTGAAAATCAACTGTATTATTATGCCGGGAATTAACGACCATCATGCGGTAGAAGTGGCTAAAAAAGCGGCAGAATTAGGGGCGGATTTGTTCAATGCAATGGCTATGTTCCCGACTCCAGATACTCCCTTTGAAGAATTGACGGAACCCAATGCGCGGATGATGAATAAAATTCGCAAAGAGTGCGAACAATACTTACCGCAAATGCGCCATTGTACGCGCTGTAGAGCTGATGCTGTCGGATTGTTGGGCGAAGATCGATCGCAGGAATTTCATGGCTGTTTGGCGGCTTCTTCTAAACGAAAACTTCCCCAACAATCCAACAATCGCCCCTATGTTGCCGTCGCTACTGTTGAAGGAGTGTTAGTCAATCAGCATTTGGGACAAGCGCCGCAATTGCAAATTTGGGAACAAACGGGCAGCGGATTTAGTTTGGTTGAAGAACGGTTGACTCCAGAAGTGGGAACTGGATTTGAACGGTGGCAAAAACTAGCCAATAATTTGCAAGATTGTCGGGCTATTTTAGCCAGTGGCATGGGAGAGAATCCCAAGCAAATCTTAAGTCAATGTGGAATTACTCCCATCGAAATTAGTGGGTTTATTAACCTGGGATTGCAAGCCGTTTATGATGGGGAAGATCTGTCAAAATTCAAACGGCGTAAACAAACGGAATGCACTCGCCTATCCGCAGCCGCGTCTGAATGTCAAGGAGATGGTTTAGGTTGTGGATAAATTGGGGAGTAATGAACCTTGAAGAATCATGAAGAAAACGGTGATGTCTATGATTTCTAACTCCTGCACTCCTGACTTCCCAGACTTAAGAGATATGCGATCGCATAAGCAATGCGGAGCATTATCGCTCTGGCAAGATATGGGTACGGATTTTCGCATCATATTTGAGCGAGATCCAGCCGCGAGAAATCCCTTGGAGGTGTTTCTATTCTCCCCTGGATGGCACGCCTTAATTTTTTACCGTATTGCCCATTATTTGCAAGCTCATCATATTGGGTTAATCCCTCGCCTGCTGTCAGCCATAGCGCGGTTTTTAACGGGCGTGGAAATTCATCCAGGGGCTTGTTTAGGACGGGGAATTTGTATCGATCATGGTATGGGGGTGGTGATTGGAGAAACTGCGATTGTGGGGGACTATGCTCTGATTTACCAAGGGGTGACTTTGGGAGGAACGGGAAAAGAGCAAGGGAAACGCCATCCCACGGTAGGCGATCGCGTTATTATTGGTGCCGGAGCCAAAGTCTTAGGCAATATTAAAATCGGGGATAATGTTCGTATTGGTGCGGGTTCGGTAGTATTAAACCCCGTACCCGATCATTGCACAGTGGTGGGAATACCAGGGCGCGTGGTGCGAAACTGCGGACAATCGCTAGATCCCTTGGAACATGGTAGTTTGCCGGATATTCAAGGAAGAGCGATCGCCGCTTTAAGGGATCGCCTGGAGTCCCTGGAAGCCCAATTACAGGAGAGGATTACCCATGAGTATTAATATTAATGACACCACTTTGAGGGATGGGGAACAAGCGGCTGGAGTGGCGTTTACCCTGGCGGAAAAAGTGGCGATCGCCCAATTCCTCGATCGCATGGGGGTTCCAGAACTGGAGATCGGAATTCCGGTAATGGGAGGTGAAGAGGCAGATGCCATCCGGGCGATCGTTGATTTAGGACTGAAAGCGGAGTTAATCGGTTGGAATCGGGCTAAAATTGAAGATATTCAAGCCTCCCTTGCCTGTGGACTGCACAGAGTCCATATCTCGATTCCCGTTTCCGAGATTCAGATCCAAGTCAAATTTGGCGGCAAGGTGTCTCAACTGTGGCGACAGTTAGAGGAAAGTATTCATTTTGCGATCGATCATGGACTCTATGTTTCTGTCGGAGGAGAAGACTCTTCCCGCGCGAACCCCAAATTTTTGGGTGAAGTGATTCAAAAGGCTCAAGATTGGGGAGCCAGTCGATTTCGATTTTGCGATACGATCGGCATTCTCGATCCCTTTGCCACCTATGACACCGTTCGCCAATTGGTGCAACAGTTTACCCTCCCGATCGAAATGCATACCCACGATGACTTAGGCATGGCAGTCGCCAATAGTTTAGCTGGAGTCAAAGCGGGAGCCACCTCCGTCAATACCACTGTTAACGGGTTGGGAGAACGAGCCGGAAATGCCGCCTTAGAAGAAGTGGCGATCGCCCTCAAACATCTTTACGGGATAAAATCAGGAATTGATACCCATCAGTTACGGGATATTTCTCAGTTTGTACAGCAAGCTTCGGGGGATACTCTCCCTCGCTGGAAATCAGTCGTTGGTGACAATGCCTTTACCCATGAAGCGGGGATTCATGTCAATGGCTTGCTGAAAAATCCTCACACCTATCAAGCTTACGATCCGGCGGAACTTGGATTAGAACACCAATTAGTTTTAGGCAAACATTCGGGGCGCTCTCTGTTGTACCATTTACTCCAAGAGCAGCAGATTACCCTCCAACAACCAGAAGTGCAACACTTGCTCGAGCAGGTTCGCGATCTCGCCATTCAACTGAAACGCGGATTAACGCAACAGGAAGTATTAGATCTGTTAAAGCACACGAATCTCCCCCATACACCCAATACCAAGGAACTCCACCCCTCTTAGCGTCCTATCAATCTCAAGTCTGATTAACCGCTATAGCAGAGAAAGAGTGGGTTAGGACTCCGGTTCAATACTAAAATCTAGTACCCATCACCTATTCCCTATTCCCCATTCCCTATTCCCCATTCCCCATTCCCTACCGCCCAGCGCGCAGCGCTATATCGCTTCCTCCATGCTTTTTTATCAGGATATCCTTACTTTGAACAACTCATCTCTTCCCCAGGATTGATAAAGAAGTTGTTAAAATGGTAGTGTCCAATACTAGAATTCTAGTTGAGCGACATCCAGTCAACCCACAAGTCCATCAAAGTTAGATCAAAACACGATAAAAAAGCGGCTGAGGAAACTATTGATGAAAATCCAGTTAGAAAGTAACTATTTTGATGAAAAATGTCAATGCCATCTCTGTGGGACCCTTTTCTTTGCTGAAGAAATCATTGCCCGAGCCTATCGCAGTTCTGATGAGTACATCACCGATGTCTGTCCGCAATGTCTAGCATCAGGAGATACAGGAATCAGTCAGAGAATCCGAAAACAAGCTGACTATTTGCGTCGTTTAGCCAGCGAACTAGAAAAATTAGCTGATGGAGACATTGAAACTCCCAGTTTTGAGCATTTTCAAACCGTCAAGCAGTTAACCAAATCCATGCTTTAAGCTATTGATGCTCAACTCTTCTAAGCTTTAAAAAATTCTCGTTTATCCTGGTTATCTAAACATTCTCACAACCTTGGGGGTGACGATCGTGAAAAAACGAGGATTTTTTTATTTCATTACAGCTCTAACCCTGACGATCTGTATAAGCTGTAGTTCTGGAACTCCTGAAACTTCAACCCAAACCCAGCTAACTGTATCTGTCGCTGCCAGTCTTCAGAATGTGATGCGTCCGATTGCCCAAGCCTATCAACAACAGGCATCAGATACTCTCATTGCTTATAACTTTGCTTCATCCGGAACCCTGCAACAACAAATTGAACAAGGCGCTCCAGTGGATGTCTTTATTTCTGCTTCCCCTCAACAAATGGATGCCCTAGAGCGCAAGAATTTATTACAACCCAAAACCCGGAAAAATTTACTCAAAAATCAAGTTGTTTTAGTGACTCCCAAAAGAGAAAAAACGATTAAAGTATTTGCCGACTTAACTCAAGAGCATATCGCTAAAATTGCTCTAGGAAATCCAGAAACAGTCCCCGCAGGACAATATGGAAAAGAAGTCCTCACTCAACTTAAGCTATATGAGTTACTTCGGCCCAAATTTGTCTTAGCTAAAGATGCACGGCAAGTCCTCTTTTATGTCGAATCGGGAAATGTGGATGCGGGAATCGTTTATCAAACGGATGCGATGCTCTCTGATAAAATAACTATCGTTGCCACAGCTCCCGAAACCGATCATTCTCCCATTCTTTATCCCGTTGCTATTTTGCAGCAAACAGAATCTCCCGAACCAGCCCAACATTTTATTGATTTTCTCTGGACAGAACCCGCACAATCTATTTTCCAAGACTATGGGTTTCAACTGGCTCAATAGACTGTAAAAAATGCCTGATTTTGTTCCCCATGATACTCTTTTTTTCTAGTGATATCGATAGAATATTGATTATATTATAAAATCAATAAATTCAATGAAAATTAGCGCTCGTAATGCCTTAAAAGGAACCGTGAAAAAAGTGGTCACTGGAGCCGTAAATAGTGAAATAACTTTAGAAATTGCACCCGGTGTAGAAGTCACTGGAGTGATTACTAAAGCGTCCGCCGAAAACTTAGGATTAGCAGAAGGAAAAGAAGCGTTCGCTGTGATAAAAGCTTCTGATGTAATATTTGCTGTGGATTAGCTCCCGAATCATGATCGATAACTTTTCCCCCTTGTTTATCTCCCTTAAAACGGCAACGCTTGCCACGATGATCGCTTTTTTCCTAGGGATCGCTGCTGCTCACTGGATATTCCGGTATCGGGGAAAAGCCAAATCGATTTTGGATGGATTATTTTTATCCCCCTTGGTTTTGCCCCCTACCGTTTTAGGCTTTTTCCTCTTGGTTATATTCGGGAAAAATACGCCAATCGGGTCTTTTCTTGCCCAGTTTAACATTCATATTGTCTTTACCTGGTATGCCACTGTGATTACAGCAACGGTGGTGGCATTTCCACTGATGTACAAAACTGCGTTAGCTGCCTTTGAACAAATCGATCGCACGATTCCCCAAGCGGCTCAAACCCTGGGCGCAAGAGAACAGACGATCTTTTGGCGCATTAGTTTACCTCTGGCGTTCCCTGGTTTGATGGCGGGAGCGACTTTAGCATTTACCCGTGCTTTAGGGGAATTTGGGGCGACGTTAATGTTAGCGGGAAATATTCCCAACCAAACCCAAACGATTCCGATGGCGATTTATTTAGCGGTGGAATCGGGTTCGATGGAAACAGCTTGGTTTTGGTGCATGGTAATGCTTGGTTTGTCTCTGTTGATGGTAACTTTAGTCAATTTATGGCGTAAGTTTCAGAGTAAAAGTTGGAAGACGGTTTCTCCAGCGTCACTCTCCTCTTGGCACGTCAATCGTCCAGTTTATCGAGCGTCGGAACCGTATTTGAGCGTGCAGATTCGCAAAACACTCTGCGAGTTTACTTTGGATGTATCATTGACCAGCAGCGATCGCCAAGTTTTGGGGATTTTAGGCAGCTCTGGCGCAGGCAAAAGCCTGATTTTGCGCTGTATTGCGGGCATCGATACCCCAGATTCCGGTCGTATTGTCCTCAATGGTCGAGTGTTATACGATTCAGAACAAGACATTAATCTGCCCGCCTCCGAGCGCCGCGTGGGGCTTGTCTTCCAAAATTATGCCCTATTTCCCCATCTCACCGTCGCGGAAAATATCGCCTTTGGGATTCCCAAATCAGTGAACATGACTCGCGCGGATATCGAAGCGCAGTTAGCTGCGGTATACTTATCGGGATTTGGCGATCGCTACCCCGATCAACTCTCTGGAGGACAACAGCAACGAGTCGCCTTAGCCAGAGCCTTAGCCAGTCAACCGGATATTCTCCTCTTAGATGAACCCTGCTCCGCTTTAGATACCTATCTGCATTTACAGATGGTGAAATTATTAGTCGATCGCCTAGAGAGTTATCCTGGAGTGAGCTTATTTGTCACCCATAATTTAGAAGAAGCCTATCGAATTTGCCAAGATCTCTTGGTTTTAGATCGAGGAGAGGCGATCGCTTTTGGCAGCAAAGAAGACATCTTTACCGAACCTCGCTATGAACCCGTTGCTCGCATCACCGCTTGCAAGAACTTTTCCCGCGCGACTGTTGTCGAAAATGGGCAAATTTTAGCCATTGACTGGAATTGTGCCTTAACCACCCATAAACCCATCCCCGATACATTGACCCAAATTGCCATTCGAGCGCATCATATTACCTTTGTTGCCGATCTTAACCAAGAGAATACCTTTGAGTGCTGGTTAGCCGATACTAGCGAAAGTCCCCACCGGATGACCCTCTATCTCACCTTAAATCGTCCCCCGAATCATCACCGGGACTACCATCTCCAGGCAGAAATCTTTAAGGAGAAATGGGAAACCCTGCAAACCCAGCCAACTCCCTGGTCTGTTTGTCTGCGATCGGAGAAACTGATATTATTGCAAGAGCCAAGGGTTAGTGAAGTGAAGGGGCGATCGCTCAATCCCAACTCTCCCCCTTCAATGAAAAATTAAAAATCTTATATTACAATCTGCTCTTTAGTAATCCAACGACTTGCCCCGATAGGGTTGGGAGTTATATTGTCTAAGTTAAATTCATACTTATTAACATACTCTTGAGCACTGCGGTCATGAGCCAGAGTATTTAAAGTTTTCGAGTTAACCAATGCAATTCCAGTCACCTGTAATACTGGCTGATTGCTCTGATTATAGCTATAGGCAGTCACCTTAGCCAAACAATCAATATCCAGTGGCCCGCCGTGAAATTCACCTCGATGAATATTGTTGGCAATTCGGTATCGAACCAAGGAATTAACCGGGTGATTTTTTTGCAATTCCTTGAGTTTGATTTCTAACTCTTGTTGATTTGTTCTCTTCTTGTAGCCACGACCCCGAAAACCTCGCCTGGGACGTTGGATTTGATTATTTACAGGGACTTGTTCCGAGCGTATATCCTTTAATGTCTCTAAGAAACTATTGACATTGCGGCGTGACTCTAAGACATGGGCGCGATTTCCACTGCCCGGTAATTTAACTGTTCCACCTTTCAAGAAAGTATCTTGCCTTGGGCTAATATACTTCTCTTTATGGGATAAGAAGCTACGCTGTTCATCTACTCCAAAATCAAGGTCTTCATTGGGGGCAGTTGTATCGAGTTTATTACTTTGAATTTGGGAGATAATTTTGTTAGCCCCAGCAACCATTTTTGGCCCAATTCCACGATTTTTACTAAAGGCCCAGGGATATTGTGTACGCAGCGCACTCATCGCCTCATTTTGTTCTATACCACTTAACATCCCTTGTATATCTTTATCTAGAAGGATAGTTTTGACTGTATCCCAATCTTCAGGTTTTAAGGATAGCCCCAAGCCAAAATTCATCAGAGTATCTTTTACCCACAGGTCTTGAACGTCTTTAACATGGCTGGTGAGTAGTTCCATTTCCTTATATTTTTTCAACCATGTATATTTTATTTTGTACTTTTTTTCCTCTTCCGACCAGGTCTTCTCACGTATACCCTCCGGATTTTTGTCCGATTTTTTGTCATTGTTATACCCTTTCCAATACTGTTTCCAATGGCCAAACATTTTTGTCGCTTTACCTTGTGCTGCAAGTTCTCTGCTTTGGAAAGGGACAGAGACAATCCCACTTAAGGTTCGTGCCAGTTGATTAAGAAACGTTTTCAACTCAGAAGAGACTTGATTATTAGTTAATTCATTTCCTTTCTCTACCAATTTAGCTTTAATCCCCATTTGTAGTGTGCCAAATGCAGATATCTTTGGACTAATCGCCACATTAGGAGCGCTGCTTTTATCGATTACTTTTGCCAGATCCTTACCGCTTAGAGCAACATTCGCTTGGGGCAAAATACCACCATTTTTATTGGATGGTTTTAAGTGTATTCCAGGGATTTTATCGACTATAGTAATCGGCTTATTCCCTTTGAAGGGATTGCCGAATTTTAAACTCGACCAAGAATGGAAAAATCGCTTAAATACATTACTCCTCCTCGTATTGTCTGGAGTTCGCTGTTCACTTCCAAGGTCGGGTCTTCTTTTCAGCTTGAATGTAAGATTGGAGGAGCCTTTCATTGTGCTGACAAACTCACCAATCGTTCTGTCTTCTGGATTGACCGCCCCTTGCAAATCCATGGAAATTAAACGATTGATTTTGGCCAGATCTTCAGGAACAGGGATGGAACTTCCCTGGCCAATGGTTTCTACAAGAAAAGGAGGACTGACGAGTTCAAGAGCATTATTGGCATCGGTCTCTAACTTAAAATTGATCCCAGTAAAGGGCATATGCTCGCTCGATTCACCAATTTCCACATGATCTAATCCCCGCAACGGCCCATCCTTCATTTGGGCAAATTCATGTTCAAACCCTACTGTTGTGTAGGTCTTGCCATCTTGAATTCCATTCGCTTTAACATTGGCTTGTAACCCAATTTGCTGCTCGACTAATTGTCCGAGATTATTGGCTTCTATCTTACGTTGGATCATGGGGGAACCCGAACTCTGGGTATTCTGGCCTTTGAGTTGTACTGAAACGGGTTGATTTTGACTAATTCGTTTTTCGTTATCTTGGGCATCTTGTTCCAAGGTATCGTTGATGGGAGTGTTGGGAATGGTAGGTTGCACATCCATATTATGTTGTTGCACCACATGGGTTGCTTCGTGGGTCAACACTTTAGGATCGTTAGCTACGCTTGATTGGACGACAATATTTTTTTTCTGGGTGGTATAAGCTTGAGCGCCGATGCTTTGGGTGGCAACATCATCAACATGAACTTCAGCGTTTGCCACTTCTGGATGGCCTTGCTGGCTAAAGTTGTCTACGATTTCATCCGGTAGAGGCGATCCTTTTCCTGTAGGGTAGAGATTGACCGATTGTTGTTCTTCACCTTCATTATCTCGCTGCACAACAGGTTGCCGGGCATCTCGCTCCATAATCCGTTGTAGGATATTGCCATGACGCACTAGAGGGCAATCTTTACCCATGGCATATTGATTGCCTTCTCGTTGAATCGGGTTAGACTGGGCTTGCACGGTGTGGCCTGTTTTGCCTTTACCTTGAGATGGAACAATTGAACGCTTGCTGATCCGCCTCTGTCCACGTGCCATAGTTTTTCTCCGATCGCCCAATAACTGAGTCAATTCTTCCATTTTACAATGTAGGTTGGTCAATGACACACGCCCTGATTATTCCCGAACAGCTATAGCAGAGAAGGAGTCAGTTAGGACAGTTAGGTTATGGTTTGAGGCAATAGGCAATAGGCAATAGGCACGAATCGCAATAGAAAATGTCCTAAATCTCCTTTTTTCTGCCATAGAAAAATGCCTTTAACCCATACTTTATACAGTGAAACGATATTACCAGGGTTTACCTTAGGGGTGGGCAATATGTGGGCTAAGTCTGATTAAACTCCATGGGTAATGATTCACTATTGATCTGCATTTCCTCTCCCGTCAACCCCTGATATTGACGAGAGAGAAATCATCACTTTAAGTTTAGACCTCTTGCATAATTGTGCAGAAAATAAATTGCAATGGAGTAATCCTGCATTCTTACCCCTATTCCCTATTCCCTCACCTTCTGCAAGAAGTCTTTTAAAGAGTGGTAGAAATGGCTTGGACGGGACAAGCGACGATACATTGTTCACAAACGACACAGCGCGATCGCATAAAGGATAGCTTAAATGTCTCTGGATTGAGAGTGAGTGCTTGAGTCGGACAAACTCCAGTACACAGTCCACAATCAACACAGATTTCTTCATTAACGATAATCTCGCTGGTGGCTTGAGAGACTTGAATATTTTGCGATCGCATCCATTCAATCGCATCCTCGAGTTGATCGATGTCTCCAGAGAGTTCTACCACCAGCTTTCCCACTTGATTGGGAGCCACGTGAGCGCGAATAATATTGGCAGCGACATTAAAATCCTTGGCCAAACGGTAGGTAACTGGCATTCGTACCCAACGCTGGGCAAACGTAAGGGTGACTCGTTTTTTCACTGCTTTACCCCCTGATTTGGTAGAATTTGAGTGTTTATATCCGATAACAAATTTTTTTTAACTCTATCATTTCTAATCCCTTATGGCGATCGCAATTGATTTTGGCACTTCTAACACGGTCATTAGCCGCTGGAATCCAGTGACTCAAACCCCGGAAATACTTAAAGTTCCTGGATATTCCCTACAACAGGCTCCCAATCCTCCCCTAATTCCCAGTCTCGTCTATGTGGAAAATGCCGAGTCGGAACAAGTGATTATTGGCCAGCCGGTGCGCGATCGCGGTTTAGATCTGGCTCAAGATACCCGATTCTTTAGCCACTTTAAGCGCGGGATTGGAACCCCCATTCAGGGATTTTTACCCCAACTTGATGGAGTGACGATTCAGTTTGAACAAGTGGGCACTTGGTTCCTCACTCATTTGTTCAATCAAATCAATCTGGAAGAGTCTTTGATTGTGACGGCACCAGTCGATAGTTTTGAAACCTATCGTCACTGGTTAGGGCAAGTTTGTCAAACTTGGTCGGTGGATAAAGTGAGAATGATTGATGAACCGACAGCAGCAGCCTTAGGCTATGGCGTGGGCGATCGCAATTTAATTTTAGTTGTAGACTTTGGCGGCGGTACATTAGATTTATCGTTGGTGCAACTAAATAGCAATGGAATTAAAAGTGAAGGAAAAGCGGCGAATCCTCTAGGATTTGTTCTCAAATGGGGGGCAAAATCGTTTGAGGAAAAATCAGGTCAACAGGTGAAAACTGCGCGAGTGATTGCTAAAGCAGGTTTGAATTTAGGGGGTTCAGATTTAGACCATTGGATTACCGATGAATTGATAGCCCAGTATGATTTAGTTCAATCTTTGTCTTTAACTCGATTGGCAGAAAAACTAAAAATTCAATTGTCTTCCCGTACCACAGCAACAGAAGTTTATTTTGACCGAAATTCTCTAGAGAGCTATGAGTTAAAACTCACTCGTAAACAGTTGCAATCGATTTTAGAAGACCGTAAATTCTTTGATCAACTTGATACGATTATGGCTCAAGTGCTGCAACAAGCAACCCGTGAGGGGGTGAATAAATCCCAAATTGATTCGGTGTTATTGGTGGGTGGAACTTGTCAAATTCCGGCCGTACAAGGTTGGATTAAGGGCTATTTTGAGGAAAAACAGGTACGCTGTGATAAACCGTTTGAAGCGATCGCTGAAGGTGCGCTGCAATTGGTTCAGGGGGTTGAATTACAGGATTTTCTCTATCATAGTTATGGCATTCGCTATTGGAATCGACGCACGAAAAGTCATAGCTGGCATCCGATTATACCAGAAGGACAGCCCTATCCCATGTCTAAACCGATTGAGTTAATGTTAGGGGCTTCCGCAGAAAATCAACCTAAACTGGAGTTTGTTTTGGGAGAATTAGGGGCACAAACGGGAGGAACAGAGATCTATTTTGATGGCGATCGCCTGATTACCCGTATTTTGAGCGGCGATAAGCGCTCGGTAACACCATTAAATGATACAGAAAATGCCCGTACTATTGCCAATTTGAATCCTCCCGGTATTCCTGGAAGTGACCGGATCAGAGTATTGTTTCAAGTCGATCGAGAGCGCTTTTTAAGAATTACGGTGGAAGATTTGCTCACCAATCAAACTTTGCTCAATAATCAAGTTGTGGTTCAATTAAGCTAGATTGGGTAATCGGTCATAGGTAATAGAGGGAACTTCGATCTCATGTCTTTGAATGCTTTTCCGGTTGGCGATCGCCAAAACATCAAACTGTTAGTCTTAGATATTGATGGAACGATCGCCGGGATCTTGAACCAAGTCCGTCAACCGGTGATTGAAGCTATCGCCAACGTAAAAAAACAGGGAATTCCAGTAGCGGTGGCGACAGGACGCATGTTTTGCTCGGCTTTACGCTTTTACGAGGCGATCAGTGCGGATTTTCCTCTGATTTGCTACAATGGAGCCTTAATTCAAGACCCAGAAACGAATAAAGTTCACCGACATTTTCCTGTTTCTATTCCCTTAGCTGGGCAAATCCTCGACTTTTTAGAACAACCCCAATATCGGCATAAAATTACGATCCATTTCTATATTGATGATTGTTTATATGTCGAATATATGGGAGAAGATACCCACAAATATCTAGAGCGCACCTCAGTACCAGTTCAGGTGGTAGAAGACTTCAGAGAACTGCTGACGGTGGAACCGACCAAAATTTTAGCCCTGAGTGAGAATGTGGAGTTAATTGAGAAACTCTCGGCAGATTTATATGCCACATTTACTCAAGACCAACTACATTTTACCAAATCTACACCCACATTTTTCGAGATCACCCATCCCTTAGCTAATAAGGGTTGTGCGGTACAATATTTAGCAGAAACCCTACTGGGATTGAAGGCTGAGAATGTGATGACGATTGGCGATAATTTTAATGATTTAGAAATGATTAAATATGCTGGAATTGGTGTTGCCATGGGAAATGCTCCTGCTCCAATTCAGAGGATTGCAGATTGGATTGCTCCCTCAATAGAAGAGGATGGTGTGGTTACAGCTTTAGCTCAAATCATGAATGGAGGTACCCTGATTGGATAAATTCCGTTTTCTGAATCAAGAGGGGCTAAAGCTCAACAGGTCATACTGTCATGGTTATGGGTGATGATGGCGATAGTGAGCTTTAGGATGATTGATAGTAGACTAGGGCGCTAAAACGGTTGAAGTTCGACTCTTCGATAAAAGGGGAGCATCAACAATCTGGTCGAGTCCCACTTGAGGATGAGTCAGGATACTCTTCCAATCGGTTGTTGCTTGAGCTTGTTCTTCGCTAGATGGGGTTTGGCGCAACTGAGCTAAAGCTACGAGCAAATCGTACCATACACCTGCTTGGGCATAGATTTTAGCGCGATCGCGATCGGATTTTGCTTCCTCTAATTTAGCTCTCAAGGTGGCTTGTTCTTCGGTATTTGTGGCTACCTGAATCCAGCCCTGGGCATAGTCGCTAAAGGTATTATTACAAACGAGCTGAACGGCCCACAAATAAATTTTTCCCGCCTCCAGTTTAGGGATCTCAGGATGTTCGCTCAGGGCAACCCCTAAGATTCCTGATTCTTGATTGAGGGATATAGGACTCTTGAATTCAGCTTTCAAAAATTGATCTTGATTGTGATCAGTGAGATTGGCTAAAGTTAAGCCAGATTGAGCTAATTTTTCCTGATCTAATTCTTGCAAAATTAGTATCCCTTGATCTGTGGTATGTTGAGGCAAATACACAAATAGAGTAGGGGAATCTTTGAGGGTACGGCCGATATTAAATTTAGGAATAATGGGTAAGAGTTGACCGCTTTTATCGGTAATACAGGGGCCACGGGTTCCACCGGCTTGACGGCGACTCGGTAATCCAATATCTTCTGGCAGTTGCAAATCTTCTAGGGCTAGACTGGGTAAAGGGAATACCGTCACGCCTAAAGCTAAAAGGGTAGCTAAAGTCCCTTGAAGACGAGGCCAGGAAATGGAAGGCAACCAGGAAAATAGCATAAACAATTGATCCTCATCAGAAAAAAACAATACGAAAAACCACTATCCCATCTCCTTTTAGTTTAACGTCAGTTTTGGTTAAGCGATCGCCATGGCTCGCTGTTGGAAGTCGTGAATATGGCTCCTTTGCCTGGCCCCTTGTTGGTTGGACTGCCAAAGCTCTCCCGTATTCACATCTAGAGCTGTTAACCATCCTTGACCGCAGGCCCAAGTATCAATACAAATAGCGTGACCTAAATTAACCGGTTGACCATTTTTTTGGCTCGTATGACCGCAGATCATCACCTTACCGGACTGATGAGGACGAGGCGATTTAAACTTTTGCCAAAATAGATTTTCATAAGGTTGTTGATCGAGGGGAAGATCCGGATCGGCAGTTGCGTGGAGGAAGAAGCGATCTTTGGTTTCCCAATAGTTTAAGCAAGTTTGGGCTAAAAAGCGGTAGTGGCGATCGGGAATATTTGTGATGTTGATGGGTTTCCCATTCTCTTGAGTGCCATAGGAGGCAAGAGTTTCTGGAGTAATGCGATCTTGAGCAACCTTCTCTTCAGGAAGCGATCGCGCCAATAGGAACATTAAATCATGATTTCCTCGAATCGGTACTAACTGACCCCGTTCGTGAAGCGCAATCAATCGATCTAACACCCCCTTCGTATCCGGGCCTTTATTCACGTAATCGCCAAGAGTAACAATTACATCACTTTTCCGGAGATTCACCCCATTCAATAAGCTATCCAAAGCAGTAGAGCAGCCATGAATATCACCTATAGCTAAAATTCTCATATCACAATTCCATGAGACAACAGGTTCAACTCAAGCACCTCTATATTTTATAACAAAAATTCTGAGTAATTTAGTCGTCAAGTGAGTTTATAACCCAATCCTACTTTTCTGTATTTTTAGGGATAGGTAAGGTGGGCGAGCGATCGTAGGGCATCGGAATATACTGAACACTGGGTCGCCGATTGGTTGGTTGAGGATACAAATCCATTAAACCATAAATCTCTTTCGGTAACCCGGTCACTACAGGTAACCCCAAGGCTTTCGCTTCCTCTGGGGGAATGGGATAATCATGGGTGACTTTACCCGTGGTTAATTCTTCAATAATCCGATCTATGTTTTCAGGAGCGATCTTTTGCTGGGGAATATCATCTTCTAATAATTCGCGTACAAACCGTTTGACTTGTTGAATTGCTTTACGGGATAAATCCGCCATAATCAACGTTTGATCGTCAATTTCTCCTAAAGGTTTATCTTCTAAAACTTTGAGAATACTAGCAGCCGGGAAATTCCCCAGTTGCGGATCGACGGGGCCTAAAACTGCATTTTCATCCATAACAATTTCATCAGAAGCTAAGGCTAACATCGTTCCTCCACTCATGGCGTAGTGGGGAATAAAAACCGTAACTTTGGCTTGATGGCGAATCAGGGCGCGGGCAATTTGTTCAGTGGCTAAAACTAAACCTCCTGGGGTGTGTAAAATTAAGTCAATGGGAACATCAGGAGGCGTTAACCGAATGGCTCGCAGAATTTGTTCTGAGTCTTCAATACTGATATAACGAGACAGGGGAACGCCGAGTAAATTAATCGATTCTTGACGGTGAATCAGCAAAATAACCCGACTGCCCCGTTGTTGTTCAAAGGCGGTTAGGGTTTGGATTCGCCTCCGGATAATTCGTCGTTGTTGCCAAGCCGGTTGTATGGAAATCAGTAGAAGGACAATGAGGATGATATCGAAGAAGGTAAAGGACATAAATTAGTTAAAAATTAAAAATTAATGATGGTAAGATTCAGTTAAAATTGGGCGCGGACGGTGAAAGTGTAATCACCGCCCGGTTCTAATTGATAATCTCGTTGTTCTAAAAATCGCCCCAGGGGTTCTTGAATGAGAGCACGTCCTAGGGAGGGTTTAACGAGGAGTTGTCCATGGCGAAAGAGCCATTGAAATTCCCATTGATATTGATCGGCTAAGACTTCTCCTTCTAGTTTGCCTTGTTGCCAAGAGTGGCGCAATACGCGGACGTAAACGGTGGTTTCGGGTAGGCGCTGAGAACTCATATCAATTCAACATTAAAAATTTGATATTGCGATCGCTCTTCACTATGCAGCAAACAGTCGGTTATTGTACAAGTTCATTGCTTTTTCTATCCCTTGTTTGAGGCTGATTTCCACGGCATCGGTTGCTCCTGGAAGTACATCATTGATGATTTTGGCTTCTGATGGGGAAAATTTGCCTAAAACATGGGATACAGTGTCTTTGCTCCCGGTGTCTGGAGATTTGGAGGAGCCGATCCCCACTCGCAGACGCGGGAAGTCTTGGGTTCCTAAGTGGGCGATCGCACTTTTCATGCCATTATGACCTCCAGCGGAACCGGATAGGCGCAGCCGTATCCGTCCCACGGGTAGATCCATATCATCATAGACAATGAGGACTGAATTAGGCGGCAGTTTATACCAATCTATAACTGCGCGAATCGATTGCCCAGAGCGGTTCATATAGGTGGAAGGTTTGAGCAGGCGCAATTTCTGCCCGTTGGCAAAGGGCGCTTCAGCAAACCATCCGTGAAATTTTTTGTTGGCACTCCCGGAGGCATTCCAGCGCCGGGCTAATTCATCGATGATGTCAAAGCCGATGTTATGGCGAGTACCATCGTATTGAGTGCCTGGGTTGCCTAAACCGACAATCAGTTGGGGGATCGCGAGAGCGGGTTGGGGTTTGGGATTTGGCGATCGCTCGCTATTCATGGTTCTTCGTTAGCTAGTTGAGGTAGAATTATTACTTGCTGTTGACGTTTCTTGAGGTTCGCTTTCAGGGGTTTTGATCACTTCAACACTTGGTTGAATGCTCGGTTGCTCTTTTACCGAGGCTTCAATTTGGGCAGCTTCGCGCTTAAATTCCTGTTCAAATTCTTTCGAGGCTTGCTGGAAACTACGGATGGTTTTGGCGATCGCCTTGCCCATTTCCGGTAATTTCTTTGGCCCAAAGATCAACAGAGCCACAATCATGATCACAGCCATTTCCGGTAAACCAATGCCAAAAATATTCATGCTCTTCTGTTCTCCTAAATTAACTCGCGTGAAAAACGGTTTTCCCGTTACCCTTCTGCTGCGCAAAGCGCTGTAAAAAAACCCGGTTTATCGACTAAACCGAGTTTTCAGGAATCACTAAACGTTCTGAGTAAACGTTGGTTACTGTATTATGATTGCCGTATTCTACCGACCGAGAGTTGTCCAGTCTACGTCTAATCCTTCCAGAAGAAGAGATGAGTTGTAGATTTGGAGAATAATCAGCAGAAAGACTAAAAAGAGTAGCATAAACACTCCCATGAGGGGGGTGGTTCCCCAGCCGGGGGCTACCTTACCATATTCCGAGTTCAAGGGTCTGAGGATCTCTCCTAAACGGGTACGTTGTGCCATAGGTCTCCTATCTTCCGTTTCAATTTTCTGATTTTACACTGGTCTGGGTCTGGCAGAACTGCAAATCCTGAAGGAATCTTGGTCGCCGCGATCGCCCCCAAATGTAAATTTTTGTAATACTATATTTAAGGATAGTATATCTTAGTTCAAAAACCTATGGAAACTGCAACGGTTCTTAATATCGGCATTGTAGCAATTGTCTTGGCGTTAACCGGTGTTTCGTTATATACCTCGTTTGGGCCGCCCTCGGAAGCCCTAGACGATCCCTTTGAAGATCATGAAGATTAGGAATATATAGTTATGTAGCAGAAAAGGAGTTGGTTAGGACACTTAGGTGATGGTTTAAGGCACTCTAGCAACAGGCACGAATCGCAATAGAAAATGTCCTAACTATCCCTTTCTCTGCTATAGAACCCATCTGAGATCTTGTTAACCAGATGCTTTGGTACAGTGGGAAGTGTTATCCCTGAGAGAAATCTTGGGGGTGTTCAGCGCCAACCAGGAGGTCATGTGACCACAACAGAATCATCTGTCTTATGGTGACCTCTTTCTGTCCCATTTCGTTTTCTGGTGCTAAACTAGGCTTGTGTGAAATATGTATAAGCCCCTTGACTTAAAAGCACGATGGAGCTAGCTAGGGTTCAGGATTAGTAGAAGCTGAAGACGAATGGGCGGTACCGGGCTCGAACCAGTGACATCCTGCTTGTAAGGCAGGCGCTCTACCAACTGAGCTAACCGCCCCCATTTGACTCACAATAACCTATTGTAGCAAACTGGATTAGATAACGCAAGCTTTTTTTTGAATTAATTTTTATGCCTTCTGGTGCTACCCACGATCGCATTACCCTGTGGAGTCTCCCCCTTGTGACTGGAGCGACTTTAGCGATCACCCGCAGTAGTGAGTTAACTCTATGGGTAGCGGGGGGATTTCTGTTTGGGGGATTGATGCTCAGTCCAGATCTGGATTTGCGATCGCGCCCCTTTCGGCGTTGGGGATGGTTTCGCTGGCTGTGGATACCGTATCAAAAGAGCTTACATCATCGCTCGTTTATCTCCCATGGTGTGCTGATTGGAACGGTGGTGCGGGTAATCTATTTGCTCTTTTGGATAGCTGTATTCGGATTCGCGATCGGGGCGATCGCCGTTCAATTCTCTGCTATAGCTTGGGGTTGGACGGATTTAGGTGAATGGATCGGGAGGACTTTAAAAGAACATCGCTGGTCTGGATTAGCCCTATTTGTGGGATTAGAGCTAGGATCGATTAGCCATATTTTAGGCGATCATATCGGTTCTACTTACAAACGCTATCAAAAATATGGCTGGTCTGGCCTATGGAAAAAACGCCCCAGCCGTAAAAGTGCCCCCCGTCGTCGCTCCACCGCTCGTAAACCGACTAAGAGAAAACGGAGTAATAAATAATGAGTCACCTCTGCGTCCAGAGTGTCCACATCTGTTCCATTACAATACCTACCAAGTTTATCGTTTATGGTAGTTAGGAGTGGGTTTGCCCTATTCCCTATTCCCTATTCCCTATTCCCTAAACATGAGTCATTCCGAATCATCGATCGCCTCCAGCTTAGAAGCCATGCAACGGCTGATTGAAGTCATTGCCCAGTTGCGATCGCCCTCTGGAGGGTGTCCTTGGGACTTAGCGCAAACGCCCCAATCCCTGATTCCCCATGTGATTGAAGAAGCTTATGAAACGGTGGATGCCATTCGGGGAGGGGATCAAAGGGCGATCGCCGAAGAATTGGGGGATTTACTCATGCAAGTGGTTTTGCAAGCCCAAATTGCCCAAGAAAATGGAGACTTTACCCTGAAAGAAGTGGCTGATGGCATTAGTGACAAACTGATCCGTCGCCATCCCCATGTCTTTGCTGATGTTGAAGTGGAAAGTGTCGAAGACGTTAGACAAAATTGGGAAGACATTAAAGCGGCTGAAAAAGGCAAAGCCCCTAACCTATTGACAAAACTCGAACGATATGCATCGACTTTGCCGCCCCTAACCGCAGGCATGAAAATCTCTAAAAAAGCAGCTTCGGCCGGCTTTGAATGGGATGATATTGAGGGAGTTTGGGGTAAATTTGAGGAAGAACTAGCTGAATTGAAACAGGCTGTCGCCCATGAGGATAAAGCCGCTCAACAAGGAGAACTTGGAGATGTGCTATTTACCCTGATTACTCTCGCTCGTTGGCTAGAGTTAGATCCCTCGGAAGCCTTACACGGAACCTATGGCAAGTTTTTGAAACGCTTAACCATCGTTGATGCGATCAGCGATCGCCCCCTATCCGAATATACCCTAGACGAACTAGAGGAACTCTGGCAGCAAGCGAAAAAGAGTGAGGCACTAGGGAATGGGCAATAGGCAATCGGCAATCGGGTTGTATCTACTCAAAGGCGGTAGAATAATTAGAGACCTGTTCACTTTTGGCACTCTAAACTCGATCCCATGGGAGACTTCTTTCAGAACGTATCGCGCTATCCTCGGTACTTAATTACCTTCACGCTAGGCATTTTCTTCTTTTTATTCAAATCTGTCCAGCCGCTCTTTCGCACTCCCGTAACGGCGATCGCCACTTTGGGACTTCTAGTTTCCAGCTTAGTCTTCCTAACCCTGACATTACGGGCTATGCTAGGATTAGCTCCGGTGTGAAGATCGCATCAAACAAGATTCGGACTTTAGACCCGAGAAAATAACCGCTAATCACCCCAAAATGTGGAGGAAGTCTTATGGCTAACAGTCGTCGTGTCTCTCGCGTGTCCTCCCAAATTAAACGCGAAGTCGGCCAAATGTTGCTTCATGGCATTAAAGATGACCGAGTAGGGGCGGGTATGGTCAGCGTTACCGATGTGGATGTCTCTGGAGATCTGCAACATGCTAAAATTTTCGTCAGTATTTACGGTACGGAAGAAGCAAAAGCCGAAACCATGGAAGGATTGGAGTCTGCAACTCCCTATGTTCGCTATGAACTCGGCCATCGGATGCAGTTACGGCGCACTCCAGAGGTGGTATTTTTAGAAGATACCTCTTTGGAAAGGGGCGATCGCCTTTTGCATCTGATTAACCAGATTTCCCACGAGCATCATCCCCTCGAAGATGAGGACTCAGAAAAGATTGTCTCCGCTGAAGACAATGAGTAAAGCTGTCAGGCAGGTGTAGAGCAATGGTACATTCAACTTATTCTTTTCATCTGCCCGATCCAGCTTCTCTTTCTTTAGAGCAACAGGTTGCCCAAATGGTCGTCATTCGGGCAAGTGGCTATTTATTCGATCATCAAATCCGCTACCCTGATTGGGAACCACCGAATGATACCCTAAAAGCCTGGATTGCCCAGTGGGGCGTGGGTGGCGTGATTTTAGTGGGTGGAAGTGCGGCGGAGCTGCACGATCGCATTAACCGTTTGCAGAGTTGGGCAATGTTTCCCCTTTTGGTGGGTGCAGATGTGGAAGAAGGAGTGGGACAACGCTTTAGTGGCGCTACCCATTTTCCACCCCCCATGGCACTGGGGGAGATCGCTGAAAAATCACTCCAAGCAGCTCGCCACTATGCCCAACAGATGGGGGAAATGACGGCAAAAGAGGCGATCGCGATCGGCTTAAATTGGCTCTATGCGCCTGTGGTAGATGTGAATAATAATCCCCAAAATCCGGTGATTAATGTGCGAGCATTTGCCCAAACACCGCAACGGGTGAGTCAATTAGCTGCCGCCTATATTGAAGGAGTTCAACCCTATCCGATTTTAACCACAGCCAAACATTTTCCCGGCCATGGAGATACGGCGGTAGACTCCCATTTAGAACTGCCGGTGCTTCCCCATTCGGAAGGGCGGTTAGCCGAGATTGAGCTACCCCCGTTTCAGGGAGCGATCGCCGCTGGAGTCGATAGCATTATGAGCGCCCATTTGCAGATTCCGGCTTGGGATGAGCAATATCCAGCCACGTTATCTCCCAAAATTCTTACCCAGAAACTACGTCAAGAGTTGGGCTTTAGCGGTTTAATTGTCACCGATGCTCTGGTGATGGGAGCCATTACCAAGCATTATGGCAGCCACGAGGCAGCCGTTTTAGCCGTGCAAGCAGGCGCTGATATTCTGCTCATGCCCCAAGATCCTCCAGGGGCGATCGCCGCCGTCTGTGCCGCCGTCAGAGCCGGAAAAATTGCTCCAGAACGCATCGAAGCCTCCGTAGAGCGCATTTTTCAAGCCAAACAAAAGGTTAAACCGAGACCAGATTCTCCGCAATTTCCCCAAAGTCTGGGCAACCCAGAACCCCGCCAAGCCGTGCAATCTATCCTCCGAGATGCCCAGGAAACGGGTGGACATCTGCCCCTCAATCCCCAAGGAGGATGTAATTTAATAGTTGTCGATGATGCCTTGGATTGTTCCGTATTGGCAAAACCCGCGCCCGCCATTCTGATGCCAGCAGCCCAGGGATATCGGTTGCAGCTCGTAGACCGTCATACCCCCAGTTTACTCCCCCAAGGTCAAGAACCAACCTTGTTACAATTGTTTGTTCGCGGTCATCCCTTTCGCGGGAGTTCCACGTTGAATGAAACGGCGATCGCCTGGTTTGAAGCCTTGCTTAAAACCCATGATCTGCAAGCCTTGGTCATTTATGGCAGTCCCTATATCCTGGAAATTCTGCGTCCCCAACTGCCCGATACTGTGCCTTATGTGTTCAGTTACGGACAAATGCCAGACGCACAAGCGATCGCCCTGAAAACCCTAGGCTTTTGAAAGATCCTTCTTGAGTCATTCTAAGCATTAGGAGTCATACGGCTGCTTGGCGCATGAGATCCGCTTCAAAATCTTCCCACGCAATACCTGAAGCAAAGTCCTGAGCTAACTTAGCTGCATTGAGCATATCTAGTAAGTAGTGAATCTCACGAGGTTGCATAAATCGTGTGAGTAGAACTTAAAATTGCTTTGCGCCGCAGATAATTTCGACTTTGCTCAATTCCTTGACGTTCGACTAAATCAACATCTCTGGCAAATATTTTCCGTAACTCATCTTCCATATCCACCAAATGCAGCAACGTCCAGCGGGCATCCTCGGCAAAGGAAACTAAGACATCAACATCACTACGATCGCGATCGAAATTTTCTTGCAAGACCGAACCAAATAATGCCAGTTCCGTAATCTTCCAGCGATCGCAGAACTGAGCAATTTGGCGATCGTCAATCGGAATTTGAATTGGCATATGCAAACAACTAGAGACAAGGTACACCTTGTCTCTAGTCTACAACAACCCACTTTACTATTCCTTGGAGCAGCGATCGCACCAGCAATGGGTCACCTGATAACCCAAAACGCTTATTTAGCTTTGTTTACGCAGCTTTGCACCAGCAAACATTAAGCCGACGAGAGCTAAACCAGTGAGTGCAGTGGGTTCGGGAACGGGAACAGTAGCGACTTCTTCAAAAATACCTTCTATAGCCATCCCATCATTGGTGCATTCAGCGAACAGATGAGCCACAAACTCACCGAGCATTTCCGGGGTTCTGGTGAAGCTAAACCCAAAGGTTGTAGCTCCCAGCTTATTGTTGCCGACTCCAAAAGCGCCCGCAAAGTCTAAGCCTAAACCACTCAGTTGGCTCTGACTCAGCAGTTGGAAGTTATCGTTTTCGACTTTAGTTCCAGAGGCAATGGAGGTGGGAGCGCCACGCTTGGCTGTGTAGAAAGAAGTTTCAGAGGATTCAAGATCGCCGAAAGACTTGATACCAGCATTGCGATCTTGAACATTCAGGCTGCGGTTTTTGGTGTGATTGTAATGCTTTTGGATGGTAGACCAACCAGAGTTTCTGGCACTAACATTTTTGGTGGTAATGTCTTTATACAGACCTAGAGGATTGGTTCCCTGGGCAGCATCCTGAGCGGCATTCTTGAGTCCCCGTCCAAAGGAGTCGTTGGTTTCGGCGAAGTGAATACCATACTCTTGTCCACCAACGCTGAAGAGAAAGTCACCCCAACCGATGTTTTTGTCTTTCGCACCACCATGATATCTTCCGTCTAACGCTAGGTTGGCGTTAATTCCAACAGTAATGGTGTCTCCCTCTTGGTGAACTGCCATGCCATACATTTCATAGCCCGATACTTTGCGCCCATCAACCCATGAATAGCCACCAGTACCATCGTCGGAGTAATCGCGAGCGTAGTTCCAACCATTGTAGAAGCTTCCAGCTTGGGCAACTCCGGTCATACTCAGCAGACAAACGGTAGTTGCAGCAGTACCGATAAGAGTTTGAATAGAATTAAGTTTCATGAGGTTTGCTCCTTCTGTTCTGTGTTATCTGGTGTTGCCCACTTAACCGCCGTCTTTAACATTAATCAATATGAATGATTATTTTTGCTTCAACAGATGCACGCAAACTTCACGGCGTTTAGTAGGCTTTGTTTTTACCCTATATTCAGCATATGCGAGTTCCTCAGCCATGCCATCGGCAAAGCTGCTGAATTTAGATTGCATCTCAAATGAAGACTCTGTGAAAGATACAGAAGCAGTACAAGGGAAGACCCCTAGAAACCCCTATTTTTAAAGCCAGGTTTATTTATCTGACCAATAAATTATGAAATCTACACAAATACTCAGCAATTTTGGCAGGCTGTAGGGAAAGGCTGCCAAAATTGTCGTAAGAGTAGCAACACCCTTACCCGCTTCCATTCCAGATCGGTTGAGAATTTATTCAGGACTTCACTCTGTTAGAGCCTATTACTGCCTGTTCCCCGTTCCCTGTCTCCCAGAACAAAAGGCTTTAATGGACCTCAACCTTGGCTAAAAACCGGGTTGCTAATCAGGTTTACAAATATTCTAGAAGTTGTTCGCGAGACCATTTGCGGAGTTTGAGTAATGTCTTGACAAACTTGCTTGTGGGAAGGGCGATCATTTTTGGCTTGATGGCTAAGAGTTCTTCATCAATTTCGGTAAATTTGTCCTGTAAAAAGGCATCAATGAGAGTTGCTCGCTCTTTTTCCCGTTCCCTGGCAAGTTCTTCTTGGTACACGTCAGACGATCTGATTCTTTCTTTTTCGGCAAGCAGTTTTATCTGTACTTCCATTTCGGAAATAGGTTGAAATTCAGACCATTCTTCACGACACAGTAAGATTTTATAGAGATCTAAATCCAGTTCTTCTATGTAAGGAAAGTGACCTATTGGTGCTTGTTCGAGATCAAGGATTAAATCCCCCTCACTCATCCAACGATAATTATCTGTGTACCAACCTAGAATCTTTCCAAAGTCCTCTAAGACAATCTCTCTAGAGTCTTCAGTTCCTCCGATTTCTCGGTAGATTTGACTTTGAATACTAAAGCTAAACTTACCATGACTGTATTGGAACCAAAGACGATCCATAATCTCTAAATCCTCAGCAGGAATTTCTGCTAAGTCTTTTTCAGAAATATCGCTGCAACATCCAGAGTCAGTTAATTTCTGTAATTGAAATACTGTTTCTTCATTTGCTTCTTGCCAATGTCCACATTTGAGAAGATATTTTAACCGTGCATAACTTTGTCCAGAAGAAGATTGTAAGGGGATGTCGTCTGAGGGTGCATCGAGTTGAGTGTCAGCAGGGGAAGCAGATTGTGTCGGTTTCGTATCGGATAAACCAGACGCTTTTATTTTTGCAAGCTGCGCTTTTATATTCTCCTGTTCTTTCGTTAACCGATCCACTTGTTCCGAAAGTTGGATCAAACGCACCTCAAAACGAGTCTCTACCTCTTCCATAGTGTCCTCCAAGGCGATGTAGGATTAGTCGGGGATGATCGGATGTTACCGTGACGATCGCGAGAACTCCCATCCCTGAGTATATCAGTATTGGAGCAATATAAAGCACTATAGAATTGTTTCTCGTCTTGGCTGAGGGGCAAAGAAACCGGGTTTCTCTGAGAACCTGGGATAGGAACGACAAAGTTGGGCACAAACCCGGTTTCTAGTCAGCCTCTTGGCTCAAACTTCTGTAATCGTAAGGCGTTGGTTACTACCGAAACGGAACTTAACGCCATCGCTCCCCCGGCAATAATGGGATTGAGTAACCAACCGAAAAGGGGATATAAAATACCGGCTGCAATGGGGATGGAGGCGGTGTTATAAATAAAGGCAAAAAATAGGTTTTGGCGGATATTGTTTAGGGTGGCATGGCTGAGTTGAATGGCGGTGATGATGCCTTGTAAGTCACCAGAAATTAAGGTGATGTCGCTAGCAGCGATCGCCACATCGGTTCCTGTACCAATGGCTATGCCGACATCGGCTTGGGCTAAGGCAGGGGCATCATTGATACCATCGCCAACCATGGCGACTAATTTACCGTTTTGTTGCAATTGGCGCACTGTATCGGCTTTGGAATCGGGGCGCACTTGGGCAAAAATCTGGGTAATACCGACTTGTGAGGCGATCGCCTCTGCTGTCTTCTGATTATCTCCTGTGAGCATCACTACGTCTAACCCCATGCGCTGTAGGCGTTTAACTACAGCTTCTGAAGAGGGCTTGAGCGCATCGGCGATCGCCAATATCGCTTCCACCTGTCCATCCACTGCCATCCAAATTACCGTTTTTCCCGCATTCTCCCACTGCTCCTGATACTCGCTCAATGCCACACCCTGAGACGTTTTTACCGCCAGATTAATCTCCAACTCCTCCATCCATCGCCGAGTTCCCAGTTGGATGAGGCGATCCGAAATATAACCTTGCACGCCACAGCCAGGAACCGCCTGAAACTGCTCCGGATCGCTCAAGCTTTTTTTCACCCCTTGACGCTCTCCATAGTCCACTACAGCCTTTCCTAGGGGATGCTCAGAGGATTTTTCCAAGCTGGCTGCTAGGGACAAAAGTTTCAATTCATTGCCGTGGGCGGTTCCCAAAACGGTGATATAGTCGGTAACTGTGGGTTTCCCTTCTGTCAGCGTTCCCGTTTTATCTAAAACAATGGTTTGCACCTGATGGGCAAGTTGTAAACTTTCCGCCCCTTTGATCAGAATTCCCTGTTGTGCCCCTTTCCCGGTTCCCACCATTACCGAGGTGGGCGTGGCTAACCCCAAAGCGCAAGGACAGGCAATGACTAAAACGCTGACGGTGGTTACCATGGCTAGGGTGAGGTTGCCAGTCAACAGAATCCAGGTGAGAAAGGTGATGGCAGCTATGGCTAAAACCGCAGGCACAAACCAGGAAGTCACGCGATCGGCTAATTTCTGAATGGGTGCTTTAGAACTTTGGGCATCTTTCACCAACTGGATAATCTGCGCTAAAACCGTATCTTTGCCCACACGGGTGGCTCCCATCTGAAAACTACCCGTTTGATTGATCGTTGCGCCAATAACTTCATCACCGGGCTGTTTCTCCACGGCGATACTTTCCCCGGTAACCATCGATTCATCAACTGTTGAGGAACCCTGAATGACTCTACCATCGACGGGGATTTTTTCGCCAGGACGGATCAAGAGGCGATCGCCCACTTGCACCTCGGTTAACAGAATTTCCTGCTCTTCCCCATTCCGCATTACCCGTGCTGTTTTCGGTTGTAAGCCCATCAGAGCGTGAATGGCTGATGAAGTTTTCGATCGGGCTTGATGTTCCAGCATTCTCCCCCACAAAATCAGGGTAACGATCACCACGGCTGCTTCATAATACACATCTGCGCTCAGTCCTTGAGCCTCAAAAAATCCAGGAAATAGGGTCGGAAACAAGGAATAGCAATAGGCTGAACCGGTTCCCAAAGCCACCAAACTATTCATATCCGCACTCTTGTGCTGAAAGGCTTTCCAGGCTCCGACAAAAAACGAACGACCACACCAAACCATAACCGGAGTTGACACCATCCATTGCAACCAAGGGTTATGGAGCCAATGGGGCCAACCTGGTATCGAAAGTCCAGTCATCATCGGGAAAGAACCCACCACTAACAGAACGGAAACCGCTCCCCCCAGCCAGAGTTTTTGTTGTAACTGTTGTCGCTCTAGATCGGAGTGTGCTTCCCCCTCTTCCTCTGAAGGAAGATGGGCTTGATATCCCGCATCTGCGACTATTTGTTGAATCCGATCTAAACTAACCGCACGGGGACTATATTCAATGCTTGCTTCCCTAAGAGCAAAGTTAACGGAACAGTTCGTAACCCCTGATATGCCTTGAATCAGATTTTCAACCCGTTGGGCACAACCGGCACATGACATGCCTTCTACCTGTAGCGTTTGCTGTTGCATAACCTTCGCCCTCCAATTCATTGCCTAGAGTGTAAACACTCCACCCAACTGGAGAGTCAAGGGGTGGGTTATAACCCCAATTGTTAGGTTGACAAAATAATCAACATTGGTTAGAATAGGGAGGTAATGATGCAAGAGGCTTGGATAACCTATGGTTAAGAACGCTGCTGAATTGATCCCTGCACCGACAACTAAGTTTGTCCTCTACAACCAAGCAGGTGAGCCAAAGGCTTATTATCGGGTCGATCGCCAACCGTTAAGTCAGAAGGAAGAGAACTCGAATACGGAAGCAGTGGAGGCGATCGCCCATAGTATTATTGTCATCGATCGTTCCGGCTCAATGTACCATGACATCAACCCCCTCAAGGAAACCCTGATCAAGCTCCTGACTCTAGAAGAATACACCCATTCCCAACTGGTGGTCACCCTAATTTCCTATTCTTCCCAAGGAAATTTGATCTCGCACTTCCAGCGCGTCCCCATTCAAGAGGTGATGAAGCTCAATTCTTCCTATATTCAGGACATTCAAAAGATTCGCGTTTCTGGTGCAACCTGCATTTCCCAAGCGCTGCAACTGGCAACTGAGTTAATTCAACCGGATGAGCTAACGGGCATTACCCTGCATAGTGATGGTTATGCGAATCATCCGAATGTGCGATCGGAAGTGCAAACTCTAGAACAAATTTGTCAGAATCTAAACCAGAATAACGTTTTTCTGAACGCGATCGCCTATTCTGCCAGTTCTGACTTTAAATTACTCTCCCGTTTAGCCAACCTGGTGTCTGGAACCTGCGTCCAAGCTGGCACAGTGAAAGAGGTCTACGATTCACTGTACAACACGTCCAAAGTTTTAGGGGAGGCGATCGGCCAAGCGATCGAAGAACCCCTCTTCAAAGAATATGACTATCAACTCTTCCTCTCCCACAGCGCTCGTAAGCTCAATGGCAATGCTGGCAAACTGAAAATTTTGGGGCTTAAATCCGATGATGATGGTATTTTCTATAAATATCAAAAACTGACCGAAGCCGAATTTGAGCAATTAACCGATATCCCCCTAGCGCAAACCGATGAATCCGTATTTACCTTCGCCAAAGCGCAACTCATTGATGGGAACTTAAACCTGGCTAAATATGCCCTCGTCAGCACCTTTGATGCCACCTTATCTCAGCGTCACGGTAAAGCCATTACCAATAGCCAACTGGTTGAATTTTCCCAAGACTTAGATAAAGCTATTTACGATCCTCAGAGTTTAGGCGATCGCGAGATTCTTTCTGAAGTCCCCATCAACAAAAACTTGCCGATTTTAGCGCTCATTCAGTTATTCGAGACCCACAAAGACCAAATCATTCTCAATCTCAAACATCTCCAAGATCATTATCAACGCCGGGGAGTCAAGCGTATTCCTGGGCAGCGAGATGCAGAAGGCAACCTAGTCAAACCTTGGCTGAAAACCGAATATGTGGACAGTGGCGACTATGTGCAAATGGGGTCATTTGACATTAACCGCAATACCGCAACCATCAATTTACTGATTACCCGTCCAGTAAAATTAGTTAAATCTGAGGATAAAACCCCAATTACAGAAGTTGCTGGGATTCTGCTCAATGACTTGAAATCTTATAACAACTATACTCTGGTTGGAGATGGGGAGTTAAATGTTGAGACTTTCAAGGTAAAATTTAGTAATGCCAAAGTCTTTAAGGTCTTCAAAGAACAGAATCTGTTGACTGATGCCGACCAATTTGATTTTAACACAGAATACAAAATCGACTTAACCCAGTTACCGATTGTGCCCATGGCCGCCGATTATACTCAAGTGCAGGGAATTTTTTCTCGATTAGCCATTTTGCGGGTATTATCGAGTCTCTTTTCTGCCCATCTGAAAGAAGTATCTGAGACCTATACTGCCGATCAACTGGCTGCCTTGAAAGAGCATTATTTATCCAAGAGTTTGTATCTGAATTTTCCCACGACTACCGAATATTCCGATCTAGAAGAAGCATTGAATACCGGTAAAGTGGATTCGCGGGTGAGCTATAAAATTGAGTTAGGAAATTGTGAAATTCTCAATTTGGGTCAATTGCATTCAGCCAACAAGTTTTTAGATCGGTTTTATGAAGTCTGCGATCGCCAAACGGGAGAAAAGTTAGATAAGCCAACCTTTGCCCAAAGTCTAGATACACCGGTCGTGTTTGGTTACAAGACGTTATCGAAGCGCACAAAAGTGACGAAGGTAGACGACTTGATGAAGCCCATTTTTGACGAATTTCTGGGCTTGGAAAAAAATGGCAGTGTAACTGAACTTTTGCAGGAGTTAGGTGCGGCTGATTTGGTTAGCTCACTGGAGAAAAAATGGCAAGGAGAAACGGTGGAAACCGAGCAATTTGTGGAAGCCTTGACTGGAGGATTGAGGAAGGTTAATCAAGCCTTAGAAACCCTTTATCGAGACAAGATTTCGCCGTTGGTGTTTCATATTGGTGCAACGGGACTCATTCCGGATGAGTTAGAAGCTGTTGCCTATACTGCCGATGAACTCTCAGCTAAATCAGGGGATCTGAAGTTTTCTAAGTCGGAAAAAGAAGGTCTGTTCTTTGAAGTAGGCGATCTGATTATCAGTGTTTATCCCAAGACCGAGTATTATAGCGTATCTTAAAGGACGAGCTGAAAGGAGTGAGGAGCGATCGCCGCGATCGCTCCTC